>NZ_HG322949.1:4703746-4745755 GCF_000723165.1 Janthinobacterium agaricidamnosum NBRC 102515 = DSM 9628 | reverse complement strand
CTCTTAGAGCCTATCCCAGTAGATGAATACGCCCTATTCTGGCGCGCCTCAGGAACGGGGACTGCGTTGATCGTCGTCGCGTGGCTCGCCACGCTTCCTCCTCACGCCTGGTCCGCGCTCCAGATGCGCGGCCAGAACAAGACGCTCACTACTGGGATAGGCTCTTAGCGCAGCGCCTTGGCGGCGGCGCTGACCTGGTCGCGCAGCCATTTATGTTCCGGCGCCTGGTGTACGCGCTGGTGCCACAATTGATAAAAGCGCATCGGCGGGAATTTCAGCGGCACGGCATAACTTTTCAGCGGCAGCGTCTTTTCATAAAAGCGCATGAACTGGCGCCCGGTGGTCAGCACCAGGTCGGTTTGCGTCAGCATATAGGGAATCAGGCCGAAGTACGACGATTCGACCACCACGTTGCGCTGCAGGTTATGCCGTTCGAGGAAGGCGTCGATCACGCCGTGGTAGCCGGGCAGCATTTGCGACGGCGCGATATGCGGCAGGCTCAGGTAGTCGGCCACGGTCATCGCATCGCTGGCGGTGCGCCGCGCGTAGGCACTTTCGGCGTGCATGGTGCAAATGATCGGATCTTCGAACAGCTTGGAAATGTGCAGGTGGGCCGGCGGTTCGTCCCAGTTGGCGATCACCAGGTCCATGTCGCCATCTGACAACAAACGGATGTAATCGACGCCGGCGCCGAGGTTGTGGATCACCACCCGGCTTTTCGGCGAACCGCGCCGCAGCAGCGCCACCACGTTCGGCAGGAACTGGCTGTCGAGATAATCGGGGGCGGCGATATGGAAGGTGCGCGCCTCTTCCTGGGCCACGAACGGGGTCTTTTTGACAAACAAACTTTCGGTCTGGTCGAGGATGCGCTTGGCCGGATTGAGCAAGCTTTCGCCATGCTGGGTCGGCACCATGCCGCGCGCGCCGCGCACCAGCAGCGGGTCGCCGGTCAATTCGCGCAATTTGCGCAGCGACGCCGAAATCGACGGCTGCGGCTGGTTCAGCTTCAGCGCCACGCGCGAGACGTTTTTCTCGACTAACAAGAGATAAAGGATGCGGATCAGGTGCAGATCGAGATGTTGTGGCAGGCTGGACATGGCTGGCTGGGGTGTATATGAAAACGAATATGTCAAATATACGTGATTTTTCATGTGGCCAGAGACAATTCAGTTTATCTTGCCTAACTTAGGGCAGCTTCGAGCCTACGCTTTGGCTCGGCTGTTTGCTCAATAATGCAGTAAGTTTATCCACTATCTTTGCCGTCCCGCTTGAAGGAAATCCATGGAAGTTTTTGCCTATCTGATACCGTACGGCCTTGAATGGCTCAACCTGATCGTGCGCTGGCTGCACCTGATCACCGGCATCGCCTGGATCGGCGCTTCGTTTTATTTCGTCTGGCTCGATAATTCGATCCGTCCGCCGGCGCCCGGTTCCGACCTCGCCAGGAAGGGCGTGTCGGGCGAATTATGGGCGGTACATGGCGGCGGCTTTTACCATCCGCAAAAATATCTGGTGGCGCCGGCCGAGCTGCCGAAGGATTTGCACTGGTTTAAATGGGAAGCCTATACCACCTGGCTGTCCGGCATCGCGCTGTTGACCATCGCCTATTATTTCAACGCGCAGGCGATGATGGTCGACAAAGCGGTGGCCGACATCGGCAGCTGGCAAGCGATCGGCATCGGCATCGGCGCGCTGGTGCTGGGCTGGGTGGTTTACGATACCTTGTGCCGCTCCAGGCTGGCCAAATACGAATTGTGGTTTGGCGTGACGATCTTTGCGCTGCTGGTCGGCGCGGCCTGGGTGCTGACCCAGTTCCTCAGCGGCCGCGCGGCCTACATCCACGTCGGCGCGATGATCGGCACCATCATGGTGGCCAACGTGCTGATGCTGATCATTCCCGGCCAGCGCAAGATGGTCGAGGCCATGTCGGCCGGCAAGCTGCCGGATCCCGAGCATGGACGCAAAGCCAAGCAGCGCAGCGTGCACAACAATTATTTCACGCTGCCGGTGCTGTTCATCATGATCAGCAACCATTACGCGATGACCTATCGCCACCAGCATGCCTGGCTGGTGCTGGCCTTCATCATGGCGGCCGGCGTATTCATCCGTCACTTTTTCAATTTGCGCCACAAGGGCCGCGTGGTGTGGGGCTATCCTGTGCTCGGCGTGGCCTTGCTGCTGGCGGTTGCCGTCGCGATCGCGCCGCCGGCGCCGAAAGCCCCGCCGGCGCCGGTGGCTGGCGCCGGCGTGCCCGATCCGGCCGCGCAATTTTTGAAAGTGCAGGCGGTCATCGCGCAGCGCTGCGCGACCTGCCATGCGGCCCAGCCGAGCCAGCCCGGTTTCGCCACCGCGCCGGCCGGCATCATGCTCGACAGCGCGGAGGCGATCCACCAGCATGCGGCGCAAATCTATAAACAGGCGGTGCAACTCAAGGCCATGCCGATCGGTAACCTGACCAATATGACGGAAGACGAACGCGCCATGCTGGGCGCCTGGTTCGCCGCCGGTGCAAAATAAGCTGTAACTTCAAACGGAAAGACACTATGACGACTCAAGACCCGCGCGCCGCACTGACTCACTGGATCGATGCCCACTTCGATGAGGAAGTCGCATTCCTGCAACAACTGATACAGATCCCGACCGACACGCCGCCCGGCAACAACGCACCGCATGCCGACACCGTCGCGGCGCTGGTCGAAGGTTTTGGCTGGAGCGCCGAAAAACACGTGGTGCCGCGGCAGGCGGTCGAGGATTACGGCATGCAAAGCATCACCAACCTGATCGTACGCCGTCCGTACCAGGCCGGCGGCCCGACCATCGCGCTCAATGCGCATGGCGACGTGGTGCCGCCGGGCGACAACTGGACTTATCCGCCGTATGGCGGGGTGGTCGAGAACGGCTTTATCCATGGCCGCGCGGCGGCCGTGTCGAAATGCGATTTCGCCACCTATATCTTCGCCGTGCGCGCGCTGGAAGCGCTGGGGCTGCCGTTGAAAGGCGGCCTGGAATTGCACTTCACTTACGATGAAGAGTTCGGCGGCTTGCTGGGGCCGGGCTGGCTGCTGGAACAAAAGCTGACCCGGCCGGATTTCGCCATCGCCGCCGGTTTCAGCTACAACATCGTTACCGCGCACAATGCCTGTTTGCAACTGGAAATCACCGTGCACGGCAAATCCGGCCACGGCGCGATGCCGGAAACCGGCCATGACGCCTTGCAGGCCGCCAACAAGATCTTGAATGCGATCTACGGCCAGTTGCCGGAGCTGAAAAAAATCAAGTCCAAGGTACCGGGCATCGACAGCCCGACCATGCTGGTGGGCCGCATCGACGGCGGCACCAATACCAATGTGGTGCCGGGCAAGGTCAGCATGAAGATGGACCGCCGCATGATTCCGGAAGAAGATACCGCCGAGGTGGAACGGCAGTTGCGCGCCTTGATCGAGCAAGCGGTCAGCGGCGAGTCGGGCATCAGCATCGACATCAAACGGCTGCTGTTGTCGCATGCGCTGCGGCCGTTGCCGGGTTCCGAAAAACTGGTCGACAGCCTGCAAAAGAATGCGCAGAGTATCCTTGGCGAATCGATCCCGGCGCAAGGCACGCCGCTGTACGCCGATGCGCGGCTGTATGGCGAACACGGGATTCCGATCGTGATGTATGGCGCAGGTCCGCGCAGCGTGCCGGAATCGAACGCCAAGAAGGCCGATGAAAAGCTGGCGCTGGAAGACTTGCGCAAGGCGACCAAGGTGGTGGCGCTGACCCTGCTCGACTTCCTGGCCTGATCGTTCGATTGCTCGGGCAAGCGGGGTTTTTCACTGGGGTACAATCCGGCAGAGCCGCATTTCCTGAGAAAGATCCCGCACCTTGAACACCCGTTTTCTCGAAGCATTCGTCTGGGCCGCGCGGCTGGGCAGTTTCCGTACCGCGGCTGAAAAACTGCACATCACGCAGGCGGCGATTTCAAACCGCATCGCGTCGCTGGAGCAGGATTTCGGCACGCGCCTGTTCGACCGCGACACGCGCGAGATCCGCCTGACCTTCGCCGGCCGCAAGCTGCTGGTGCATGCCGAACGCATGCTGGAGCTGTGCCGCGACATGTACGCGGCCAGCGCGGCGCCGTCGAACGTGGTCGGCGAGGTGCGCATCGGCGCCATCGAAACGGTGGTGCACACCTGGCTGATCCCGTTCCTGCAGCGGGTGCAAGAGCGTTATCCCGGCATCGAAATCCAGCTGACGTCGGAATCGACGCGCCGCCTGCACGAGCAATTGCAGCAGGGCGAACTCGATATCGCGCTGCAAACCGATATGCTGGCCGGCGAGCATATCCGCAACACGAGCAGCGGCGCGATCGCGATGGGCTGGGTAGGCTGCGCCGCCGGCTGGCCCGATCCCGACACGGTTTTTTCGGTGGCGCAACTGGCCGAGCGCCCCATCGTCACGATGAACCGCGGTTCGCAGCCGGATACCGCGCTTAAAGCCTTGTGCCAGACCGAGGGCGTGATACCGCAGCGCATCCATAACGTCAGTTCGATTTCCGCCATCGTACGGCTGGTCAAGGCCGGCTTCGGCATCGCCGTGCTGCCGCTGGCGCCGCTGCGCGACGAAATCGACCAGGGCAACATCGCGCTGATCCGCTGCGCCAGCCAGCTCAGGCCGCAGCGCATCGTCATCAGCTACAGCAAAGACTTGACCTCCGATGCGATCGAGCTGGTGGCGCTGCTGGCGTGCGAGGAGGCCGAGCGGTTTGCGCAGGGGCTGGCCGGCGTGTATTGTCCGCCACCCTAAAGAAAAACTTATCGGTAGCGGTAAAAATAACTCGTTTGCCAGGCTGCGATGCGGAACCTATCCTGAGGCACGTCACTTTTACCTCGGAACGGATAGCCATGGATACGCCCAGCTCGCACAATTTACCTGGAATGCTCTTCGTCTGGACCGGCGCCGATGCGGCGCACGATCTCGATTTCAACCGCTGGTACGACCGCGAACACGTCGAGGAACGGGTGCGGATTCCCGGCTTCGTCAGCGGCACCCGCTACCAAAGCGTCAGCGGTCCGCGCAAATACCTGGGCCTGTACCGCACCACCTCCTTGCTGGCGTTCCAGACGCCCGAGTATCACCGGGCCTTCCAGCAGCAAACGCCCTGGTCGCTGGCCAACCTGGCGCGCATGCAAGACCCGATGCGCCGCGTCTGCGCCATCGAGGCGGAGAACGGCGCCGGCACCGGCGCATGGCTGGCCTTGCTGCGCCTCGGCGCCGGCGCGGCCGGCCAGCAGGGCGCGGCGCTCGCCAGCGTAGCCACCCTGGGCCGGCGCCTGCTGGACCTCGACGGCGTGATGTCGTCGCGCCTGCTGACGCCGGACGCGGCTTTATCCGGTCCGCTGTCGGCCGAGCAACTGGACGGGCGTGTGCTCGATCCGATCTTGCTGGTCGACGCTTCCTCGCATGCCGCCGCGCTGTTCGCTGCGCAGCTGGCGGCGCGGGAACTGGGGCTGGCTGAAAGCGGCGCGGCGATCCTGCAATTGTCGTGGCAATTGCGCGACGGCGACTTGCGCTAGGCTGCCCGGGAAGACCAGGCCTGCGCCATGGCCTCTGGCGCCTTCACGCCGCGGCGCGCACAACCATAAAATCATCAAGAGACATCCTATGCACACTCACTCGATGGCCGGCAAGGCCAACACCGGCCGGCTGGCTACCGCCAGCATGGTCGGCACGACGCTGGAATGGTATGACTTCACGGTCTATAACACCATGGCGGCGCTGATCTTCAACCACCTGTTCTTTCCATCGTTCGATCCGCTGACCGGCACCATCCTGGCTTTTTCGACGTACGCGGTCGGCTATGTTTCGCGGCCGATCGGCGGCGTCATTTTCGGCCACCTGGGCGACCAGCTGGGACGCCGTTTCGTGCTGGTGGCAACGCTGGTGATGATGGGCCTGACCACCGGCCTGATGGGATTGCTGCCGACCTACGCCACGGCCGGCATCGCCAGCCCGATGCTGCTGGTGGCGCTGCGTTTCGTGCAAGGCATCGCGCTGGGCGGCGAGTGGGCCGGCGCGGTATTGATTTCGGTCGAGCACGGCGCGCCGGACAAGCGCGGCCGCAACGCCTCGTGGACCCAGGTCGGGCCGTCGTTCGGCACCTTGCTGGCCACCGGCTGCATCGGCCTGATCACCTATCTGCTGCCGGCGCGCGATTTCCTGGCCTGGGGCTGGCGCATCCCGTTCATCGCCAGCCTGCTGCTGGTCGGCTTCGGCCTGTGGATACGGCGCGGCATCGAGGAAACGCCGCTGTTCACGGAGCTGGACCAGCGCGGCGCCAAGGCCGAGGCGCCGATCGGCGACGTGCTGCGCCTCTATTGGCGGCGCCTGCTGATCGCCGGCGGCGTGCGCATCGGCTCCGATGTGCTGTATGCGCTGGTGGTGGTGTTTACGCTGACCTATGTGACGACGGTGCTGCACCTGTCGTCGACGCTGGCGCTGACCGCGATCATGATCGGCACCGCCTGCAATGCCTTGACGGTGCCGCTGTTCGGCGCGCTGTCGGACCGCATCGGCCGGCGTCCGGTGTATGCGATCGGCGCGCTGCTGGCGCTGGCCTGGGCATTCGTGTTTTTCATGCTGCTCGACAGCGCACAACCGATCCCGATCGTCGTCGCGGTGGTGGCCGGGCTGGTGATCCACGCCGTGATGTACGGGCCGCAGGCGGCTTTCGTCATCGAACAATTCCCGACCCGGGTGCGCTATGCCGGGTCGTCGCTGGCCTACACGCTGGCCGGCGTCATCGGCGGCGGTTTTGCGCCGCTGGCGATCGCCGGCCTGTACCGCGCTTACGGCAGCACGCTGGCCGTGTCGCTGTATGTCGCGGCGGCGCTGCTGGTGACCGGCGCGGCGGTGTTGGCCGCGCGTGAAACGGGCCGTGGCCCGCTTGAAGCATAAACTGATTGAAAGAACGGAATAATCGATGCCTACTTTTACGTTTAAGCTGGCCGGCCACGGCCCGCTCAGTTTCGACATCAGCCAGCTGATCATCGCCGGCTGGACCGGCCGCGACAGCGCGATGGTCGAACATCACATCGCCGAGCTGGAAGCGATCGGCGTGGCGCGCCCGAAGAACGTGCCGACTTTTTACCGCGTCGCGGCGGCCTTGCTGTGCAGCGACGGCGCTATCGAAGTGGCGGGCGGCGAGTCGTCCGGCGAAGCGGAATGCGTGCTGTTCTCGACCGAATACGGTTTATTGGTCGGCATCGGCTCCGACCATACCGACCGCAAGGTGGAGCGTTACGGGGTCACCGTTTCCAAGCAAATGTGCGGCAAGCCGGTCGGCGCCGAGTTGTGGGCCTATGCCGACGTGGCATCGCACTGGGACCAGTTGCGCATGCGCTCGTGGCGGGTGCGGGATGGGGTATCCGAGCTATACCAGGATGGCCCGGTGACGCGCATGCTGGCGCCCGAGGATTTAATCTTGCGCTACACCGGCGCGCCGCACCTGCCAGTCGGCAGCGCGATGTTTTGCGGCACCCAGCCGGTGATCGGCGACCTGGGTTTTGGCGACGCATTCGAACTGGAACTGTATGATCCGGTATTGCAGCGCCGCTTGCATCACCGTTATGCGGTTCAGCCGCTGCCAGTGGAAGGATAAAAGCATGAATACCATCAGGGAATTGGCGGCCGCGCTGGCTTCCGGCCGCATCAGCAGCCTGGCGCTGGTCGAGCAAATGCTGGCCCGCATCGACGCCCATATCGGCGACGGCGGCGCGGCCTATGTCAGCATCGACCGGGCACAGGCGCTGGCCGATGCGCGCAGCAGCGATGGCGCGCGCGCGGCCGGCCTGGCCGCCTCGCCGCTGGCCGGGGTGCCGCTGTCGGTCAAGGATTTGTTCGACGTGCGCGGCCAGGTCAGCGCCGCCGCATCGCTGGTGCTGGGTCATGCCGCGCCCGCCGCGCAAGACGCGCCGGTCGTGGCGCGTTTGCGCGCGGCGGGCGCGGTGCTGCTGGGCCGCAGCAATATGAGCGAGTTCGCCTTTTCCGGCCTGGGGCTGAATCCGCATTTCGGCACGCCGCTGAATCCGCATGACGGCAGCCGGGTGGCGGGCGGCTCGACCTCCGGCGGCGCGCTGACGGTGGCGCTGGACATGGCGGCCGGCGCGCTGGGCACCGATACCGGCGGTTCGCTGCGGATACCGGCGGCGTTTTGCGGCTTGACCGGTTTCAAGCCGACCGCGGCCACGGTGCCGCTGGACGCCGCGGTGCCGCTGTCGACGTCGCTCGACTCGGCCGGCCCGATCGGACGCAGCGTCGATTGCTGCGCGATCTTGTACAGCGTGCTGTCGGCGACGCCGCTGGCGCAAGCGGCGGCGCCGGCGCTGGCCGGATTGCGCTTCGGCGTTAGCCGCGATTATGTCGGTGCCGGATTGGACGATAGCGTGCGGCGCAACTTCGCGCGCGCGTTGCACAGACTGCGCGAAGCCGGCGCCACGGTCGAGGAGTTCGCCTTTCCGGAATTGCTGGAGCTGCCGGCGATCAATGGCGGCGGCGGGCTGGTGGCGGCCGAAGCGTGGGCCTGGCACCGGAAATTGCTGGAGCGGCAGGGCGCCAGGTACGACCAGCGCGTGGCGGCGCGCATCCGCCGCGGCGCGCAGCAAAGCGCGGCCGACTATATCGACTTGCTCGATGCAAGGCGCCGCATGATCGCGACGGCACGGCAGCGCCTGGCCGGTTTCGACGCGTGGCTGATGCCGAGTGTCGCGATCGTGGCGCCCCCGCTGGCGCCGCTGGAAGCGGACGATGCGGCGTTCTTCGCCACCAACGGGCTGGTCTTGCGCAATACCAGCGTGATCAATTTCCTCGATGGCTGCGCCTTGTCGCTGCCCTGCCAGGCGCCCGGCGAATTGCCGGTCGGCCTGGGAATTTGCGGGCTGGCCGGGCAGGACCAGCACATCCTGGCGATCGGCCGCGCGCTGGAGGCATTGTTTTAAAATAATATTGTTACAGCGTGTTGTTGCGGTGCGGAACGAAGCGCAGTTTGTCGTATGATAGGCAAATTGATATAAAGCAAGTTGCTAAACCCTACACTGTGCATCGATACGACCTGATCAGCTGTCATGACTGTGGTTTGCTCTATCGCAAAAAACCGCTGCTGCCCCGCGAAAAGGCGCGCTGCACCCGTTGCCGCTCGGTTTTATACCGCGGCACTTCCGCTACCCTCAGTAAAGTGGTCGCGCTGACGCTGGGCGCGGCGCTGGTGTTCCTGATCGCGCAGTTTTGCCCGATCGTCGAACTCGACATCAATGGACTCAGTTCCAGCGCCACGCTGATCGGCGCCATCCGCGTCCTTTGGGGCGAACAGATGCAAGTGGTGGCGACCATGGTATTCCTGTTCACCATCTTCTTTCCCGCGCTCGAACTCGGCTCTCTGCTCTACATTGCGCTTGGCTTGCGGGCCGGTTTCAAGGCGCCCGGTTTTAACCTGGTGCTGCGCGCGGTGCAGGCGGCGCGCCAGTGGGGCATGACCGAGGTTTTGATGATCGGCATCCTGATTACCGTGATCAAGATGACCAGCCTGGCGCGCGTGGTGCCGCAGCCGGGGCTGTATGCGTTCGGCGCGCTGACCATCATGCTGGCGGTGGTGGTGTCGTTCGATCCCAAGGCGCTGTGGAATATCGGCGACGATTTGCGGCGCCAGGACTTGCCCGGCCTGCGCTACAAGGCGATTCCGCCCGGCGCCGAGATTCTCCCTTGCCACGCCTGCGGCCTGGTTGCGCCGGCGCTGAAAGACGGCAAGCGGCTGCATTGCGCGCGCTGCGGCAGCACGCTGCACCGGCGCCGTCCGGACAGCATCAACCGCACCTGGGCGCTGCTGATCGCCGCGATGATCCTGTATATCCCGGCCAACCTGCTGCCGGTGATGTACACCCATTCGCTGTTCGGCACCGAAGACGACACCATCATGAGCGGCGTGGTGTTCTTCTGGACCAGCGGTTCCATGGGCCTGGCCATCATCATCTTCATCGCCAGCGTGGTGGTGCCGATGCTGAAGCTGGCGATCCTGGTCTTGCTGGCCTTGAGCGCGCAGCGCAAGTCGCGCTGGCGGCCGCTGCAACGCACCAGGTTGTACCGCATGGTGGAATTCATCGGCCGCTGGTCGATGCTCGATATTTTCGTGGTGACGCTGACCGTGGCGCTGGTGCGCTTCCAGTCGCTGGCGGTGATCACCGCCGGACCGGGCGCGCTGGCGTTCGGCTCGGTGGTGGTGCTGACCATGCTGGCGTCGATGCAGTTCGATCCGCGCCTGATCTGGGATGACCCGCAGCGCCATCCCGGCACGACGCCGCAAGCAGCAACCCCCGTCCTGGCTCCTGGAGAAAAACATGCCTGAAAACAAAGGCGACATCACCGCAAGCGCCGACCTGGCGGAACCCGACATCGACCCGGCCAGCCGCTGGCTGCCGTCGCTGGTCTGGCTGATCCCGTTGCTGGCGGCGCTGATCGGCATCGGCCTGGCGGCCAAGTCGGTGCTCGACAAGGGGCCGACCGTGACCGTCACGTTCCGCAGCGCCGAAGGGCTGGAGCCGGGCAAGACCAAGGTCAGGTTCAAGGATGTCGAGATCGGCCAGGTGCGGGCGATTACGCTGGACCCGGATTTGTCGAAGGTAAAGGTCACCATCGACATGAGCAAGGAAGCGCGCCGCTTCGCCACCGCCGATACCCGTTTCTGGGTAGTCAAGCCGCGCGTCGGCGCCAGCGGCGTGTCCGGCCTGGGCACCTTGCTGTCGGGCGCCTACATCGGCGTCGACGCCGGCAAGTCGGAAGAGAAAAAAGAGAATTTCATCGGCCTGGAAAACGCGCCGCAAGTGACCGGCGACCAGAAGGGACGCCAGTTCACCTTGCACGCCGAAAGCCTGGGATCGGTCGATATCGGTTCGCCGGTTTTCTACCGCCGGGTGCAGGTCGGCCAGGTGATCGGTTTTTCGCTGGACAAGGCCGGCAACGGCATCACCATGAGCGTGTTCATCAATTCGCCATACGAACAATTCGTCGGCAAGAATTCGCGCTGGTGGCATGCCAGCGGCATCGACGTACGGCTCGATTCGAACGGCTTCAAATTGAATACCCAGTCGCTGGCGGCGCTGGTGGTGGGCGGCATCGCCTTCGAATCGCAAAACGGCCAGCGGCCGGACGCGGTGGCGCCGGCCAATTCGGCCTTCCTGCTGGCGGCCGATGAGGCCAGCGCGATGCGCGAACCGGATGGCGAAGCGACTACCACGGTGTTTTATTTCGACCAGTCGCTGCGCGGCCTGTCGGTCGGCGCGCCGGTCGATTTCCGCGGCATCGTGCTGGGCGAGGTGCGCTCGGTCGGCGTCGAATTCGATCCGGTCAAGAAAAACTTCCGCATGCCGGTGACGGTGGAACTGTATCCTGGCCGATTGGGCAAGCGTTTCCAGAACAGCTTGACCGAGAAAGACCGCAGCGGCGGCAATGAAATGCTGGAACGCATGGTAGGCCGTGGCTTGCGCGCGCAATTGCGCACTGGTAATTTGCTGACCAGCCAGTTGTACATCGCCCTCGATTTCTTCCCGAAAGCGCCGGCGGCCAAGGTCGATTTCAAGCAATATCCTTTGGTGGTGCCGACCGTGCCGAACAGCCTGGACGAGTTGCAATCGCAAATCGCCAGCATCGTCCGCAAACTCGACCAGGTGCCGTATGCCGATATCGGCAACAACCTGAACACGACCTTGAAAAACGCCAACACCTTGTTCAAGCAACTCGATGGCCAGGTGGTGCCGGAAATGCGCGATACCTTGTCGTCCGCCAGGCAAACCTTTGGCACGGCCGAGCAAGTCTTGCAGAAAGATTCGCCGCTGCAATCCGACGTGCGCCAGGCCTTGCAGCAATTGACGCAAACGCTGCAGTCGCTGAACGCCTTGTCCGACTACCTGGAACGCCACCCGGAATCGCTGATCCGCGGTAAAAAAGGAGATGAAAAATGAGCCGATTCCTGCACCGCGCCGGATGGGGCGCGCTGGTCACCAGCGCCGCCTTGCTGCTGGGCGCCTGTTCCACGCCGCGGCCCGAGTATTTTTATACGCTGAACGGCGGTCCCGCCGTCGCTGCCGCGCCGGTCAAGCCGGTCGCATATTATGTCGAGGTGCTGGCCGTCAGCGTGCCGCAGCAAGTGATGCGCAACCAGCTGGTGGTGACGGCGCCGTCCGGCCAGATCGAATTGCTGGAACAGCAGCGCTGGGCCGGGCCGCTGGCGGGGGAAATCGGCCAGGCGCTGTCGACCGCTCTGACCGGTGAACTGGGCGCGATCGATGTATTCCGCACGCCGTATCCGGATACCTTGCCGGTGTTTCGCATCAGTACCAATGTGCAGCGTTTTGAATCCGTGCCGGGCCAGTATGCGCTGATCGACGCGGTGTGGAGCGTGCGCCAGTTGTCGACCAACAAGGTGCTGACCTGCCGCAGTCTCATCAATCAACCAGTCGATGGACCCGGCTACGATGCGCTGGTGGCCGGCCACCGCAAGGCGCTGCAGGAAATCGCCGCGGCGATGGCCACGGCGGTACGGAGTTTTAATAATGGAAATCGCGCTTGCTGAGCGATTTTTTTGACGTCAAGGACACCATGTCATTACTCGATTTTTCCGCATTATCGGCGCTGGCCGTCGCCTCGGCGGGCATCACCCAACCATGCGGCTGCAGCAAGGTATCGCTGGCGGCCTGGCAAAGCTTGCCGCTGTCGCTGGAACTCGGCGCCTTCGAAGAGATCGGCACGCTGGTCGCCGATCCGTATGCCGAAGCGACCTTCGCCGAATACCACCCGCACGGCAGCCGTTACGACAGTATCGATGCGCCGATCGCGCCGCGCTATTTTCCGTATAACCGCAGCCAGGTGGCGCGCTGCATCGATTGCCGGCGCTGCTATCTGCGCTATAACGAAGCGGGCGGTTATTTCACCGACTTGCGGATCCGGGCCTTGCGGCCGGAGCTGCTGGTCGACGCCGCCCTGTAGCGGCTGAACCGTTATGCGGCCTGGGAACCGCGCGCGAAGCGTTTGCGGCTGCCGGCCTCATGCACGGCCCTGAGCAGCGCCGTCGTCGCCTCGGTCTTCTTCCTGAGGAAAGCATAAAAGCGCACCTCGGGCAGCGGCGGCAAGCCGTCGGCCGCGCCCAGTTCGCGCAAGCCGTCGCGCAACTGGCTGCGCGCGATCGGCGTCACGGCAAAACCGGCCAGCGCGGCCGACAGGCAGCCGGCCATGCTGCTGCTTTCAAATGCCATGCGCCATGGCCGGGCGGCGCCGCCCAGCGCCGCGATGGCCGATTCACGGTAGATGCACGGCTCCGGAAACACCGCCAGCGGCAGCGCCGCCTGGCCATCCAGCGCGCGGCTGTCGGCATACGCCCACACCAGCGGCTCTTGCCACAGCAGTTCGCCGATATCGTCCATGCGCCGGCACTGCTTGCCGAACACGGCGTCGAGGCGGCCCCGGTCTTGCTGGCGCAGCAGCTCGGCGGTAATGCCGACCTTTAATTCGATCGACGCCTGTGGATGCCAGCGCTGGAAGGTCTCCAGCACCTGCGGCAGCCAGGCGGCGGCGAAATCCTCCGACGCGCCGATGCGCAGCCGTCCGCCGATGGCGCCGCCGCGCAGGCGCGCGCTGGCCTCGCGCTCCAGCTCGACGATATTGCGGGCATAGGCGTACAAGGTTTCGCCGGCCGCCGTCAATTCCATGCGCCGCGTGGTGCGCACCATCAAACGGCTGCCGATACTGTCTTCCAGCCGCTTGATATGGCCGCTGACCGCCGAGGCGGTCAACGCCAGCCGCTCGGCCGCCGGCGCGAAGCCCTTGCGGTCGACGACTTCCAGAAAACTGCGCAACAGCACGATTTCCAGCGTGGCCGAGTGGGCGCTTGCGGTGCTATCCATCGTCTTTTATTCAGTGAGATTAATTGGGAGTGGAACTGAATTGATCATGAATCAAGCTGAATGATCGCGCTAACATCGCTGCAAGTCAATTCAAAAGGAGTGCATGATGCCTGAATATCGTTTCGTGACGACGCCGTTGCTGGACATCGGCTACCTGGAGTGGAATCCGCAAGGCAGACGTACGGCCGTGCTGGTGCATGGCTGGCCGGACAGTCCTGAGAGCTGGGCCGGCACGGCGCCGCTGCTGGCCGCGGCCGGTTACCGCGTGCTGGCGCCGGCGCTGCGCGGTTTTGCGCCCACCACCTTTCGCGCGGCGGCGACCCGGCGCAGCGGCGAACTGGCCGCGCTGGGCCGCGACCTGCTCGACTTCATCGATGCACTGGCGCTCGAGCGTCCGTTATTGGTCGGTCACGACTGGGGCGCCAGGGCGGTGGCCAACGCCTGCGGCCTGCGCGCGCAAGTGGCTTGCGGCCTGGTGATGCTGTCGGTCGGTTATGGCACCAACGACCCGCACCAGGCGCTGTCGTACCAGCAGGCGCGCAATTACTGGTATCACTGGTGGCTGGCCACGCCGCGCGGCCAGCACAGCGTGGAACACGAGCGCCATGCGTTTGCGCGCACCATGTGGGATACCTGGGCGCCGCAGGGCTGGTACCGGGAACAGGATTTCGACGTGGCCAGCCGTGCCTTCGACGGTCCCGACTGGGCCGCGGTGGTGCTGCATTCCTACCGCCACCGCTGGGGTTTTGCCGATGGCGATGCGCGCTACGCCGACGATAACGCGATGCTCGATCCTGCGCCGCTGCTGGCCGTGCCGACGCTGGTGCTGCACGGCGGCGTCGACACGTGCAACCATCCGGACAGCTCGAAGGACCGCGAGCGTTTCTTCAGCGGCCCGTACCGGCGCCTGGTGCTCGACGGCGTCGGTCATTTCCCGCAAAGGGAGGCGCCGCTGGCGGTGGCGCGCGCGATTCTGTCGTTGGCCGGCGGCGATGAATAAGAGCCTATCCCAGTAGATGAATACGCCCTATTCTGGCGCGCCTCAGGAACGGGGACTGCGTTGATCGTCGTCGCGTGGCTCGCCACGCTTCCTCCTCACGCCTGGTCCGCGCTCCAGATGCGCGGCCAGAACAAGACGCTCACTACTGGGATAGGCTCTAAGCCGCCGCCGAGATGCGTTTTAGCCGCGTGTTCGAAGCGCTGCGGCTGGTCCGCCGGGATGGCGCGGTTTTTTTAGGGATTGAGGATTGGTGTCCTTTATTTCGGCCCATAAAACTGAAAAGTCTGGGCCACCAGCAACTTGACCGGGAAGCCGGTTTGCGACTTGAATTCCTTGACGCCGGTAATCTTGTAGGCGCCGGCCTGGAACTCTTCCCCTTCGGCCCAGCTATGGTCCTTCATCGCAAACTGCAGCAAGCGCTTGTCGTTATAGCGATAGGTGAAGATCGTGTAGGCGCCGACGCGGCTGGTCACGACGAAGCGCTCGTCGCGGTGATCGGCGATCAGCAGGCTCCCGGTATAGTGGTCGATGCCGATTTCATCGTTCATGATGCCGACAATCGCATCGGTGAAACTGCATTCGACATCGATAATCCTGTCGCGCGCCTTGGCGATTTTCAGCACGTCGTCGTAACTCTTGTTGTGGACGATCGACCATTGGGGCGAGTCGCAATAATTGGCGGCGAGGGCGGAGTGCGAATAGAACAGCAGCAGGAGTATCGGCAGGGCTTTCATCGGGCCTTCGTGGATCAATACGTGTCTTGCGGAGACGGGAGCTTACTTTATATTAAACTTTGTCGCGAAGCCATGTCTGGCTTTTGCCGCGCAGATTACTCGATGAGGAAAATGGATGTACATAATTCGCCCGATGCTGATTGAAGACTACGATGCGGTGATGGACCTGATGCGGAACACGCCGGGTATATCGCTGCGCGACGCCGACTCGCGCGCGGCGACCCGCCGCTATCTCGACCGCAATCCGCAACTGAGCTTCGTTGCCGAGCTTGGAGGTCGTACTGTCGCTTGTATCATGTCCGGCCATGACGGCCGCCGTGGTTATCTCCAGCACCTGGTGGTGCTGCCCGAGCACCGGCGGCTGGGCATCGCCAGCGCGCTGGTCGAGAAATGCCTGGCCGCGCTGGAAGGCCTTGGCATCGCCAAGGTCCATCTCGACGTTATCAAAGGCAATCAGCAAGCGCACGCTTATTGGCAGCGCCAGGGCTGGAAGCTCAGGACCGATATCGACCGCTATTCCCTGCTGCGTTGCGGTGGCGAGAATGCATGACTGGGACTGTACCGAACAGGCCGGCGCTCGCCCCTGACTTGATGGACGCTTTGTTTTCGGCTTGACTGCCGTAGTTGATGGCTGCAGTATTGTTGCGGCATCGTGCGCTCATTGATGTTTCTGGTCGGGGTGAGAGGATTCGAACCTCCGGCCTCTGCGTCCCGAACGCAGCGCTCTACCAAGCTGAGCCACACCCCGCTCCTGGTATGATTACAGCAGATGGCGCGCGGTTTTTCAAGCGCGCCGCATGCTCCGACCCGCCCAAGCGATGCTTCCTTGCGTTGCATCCAGGCAGTCCATATCGCTTGCAAACATCAAATATTTCGACTATTATCGAAGTATGGAAACTTCAACTGCAATCATCTCCCTCGCCGCGCTGGCGCAAGAATCGCGTCTGGCGGTATTTCGCTTGCTGGTGCAAGCCGGGCCGGAGGGGCTGGCGGCCAGCAAGATCGCCGAGGCGCTGGATATCGCGCCGTCGTCGCTGTCGTTTCATTTGAAGGAATTGGCGCACGCCAATATGGTGACGGCGGCCAAGGCTGGCCGCTCGATCATTTATTCCGCCAATTACGACAGCATGAACGGCTTGCTGGCTTTTTTAACTGAAAACTGCTGTGGCGGCGTCGCCTGTACACCCGGCACGGTTTGCACGCCGGGCTGAACCGGCATCACACAAGGATCGCAACATGACAACTATCATCTATCACAACACCGCCTGCGGCACGTCGCGCAATACGCTGGCGATGATACGCAATGCCGGCATCGAGCCGGTGATCATCGATTACGTCCAGCAGCCGCCCTCGCGCGCATTGCTGGCCAGCCTGGCCGCGCAAGCCGGCTTGACGGTGCGCGGCGTGATGCGCGACAAGGGCGATCTGTATGACGAGCTGGGCCTGGCCGATCGGGCGCTGAGCGATGACGCCTTGCTCGATGCGATGATGGCGCATCCGATCCTGATCAACCGTCCCATCGTCGTCACCGGGCTAGGCGTGCGGCTGTGCCGTCCGTCGGAACTGGTGCTCGATATCCTGCCGTCGCCGCAAGCGGCGCCGTTCAGCAAGGAAGATGGCGAGGTGGTCATCGACGCCACTGGCCAGCGTGTCGGCAAGCATGGATAACTTGCCGAACATTAGCCTGGCGCACCTCGATGTGCCGACCTTGGCCAAGCTGGAGCCGACCGCGCTATCGTCCCATGCGCCGCGCATCTTGCTGCTGTACGGTTCGCTGCGCGAGCGATCCTTCAGCAAGCTGCTGACGCTGGAAGCGGAGCGCATCCTGCAGCGCTTCGGCGCCGAGACCCGGGTGTTCGATCCGCGCGGCTTGCCGATGGTCGACAGCGTGCCGGCCGACCATCCGAAGGTACAGGAGTTGCGCGCCTTGTCGGGCTGGTCGGAAGGGCAGGTGTGGTGCAGTCCGGAACGGCATGGCGCGATGAGCGCGGTGTTCAAGTCGCAGATCGACTGGCTGCCGCTGGAAATCGGCGCGCTGCGGCCGACCCAGGGCCGCACGCTGGCGCTGATGCAAGTGTCGGGCGGTTCGCAATCGTTCAATGCGGTCAATGGCTTGCGCGTGCTGGGCCGCTGGATGCGCATGGTGACGATCCCGAACCAGTCGTCGGTGGCCAAGGCCTACCAGGAATTCGACGAGGAAGGCCGCATGAAGCCGTCCGCTTATTACGAACGGCTGGTCGATGTGATGGAAGAACTGTACAAGTTCACCTTGCTGGTGCGCGACCGGTCGGATTATCTGACCAGCCGCTACAGCGAACGCAAGGAAACGCAGCCGAACATGGCGGCGGCGCCGATCTGAAATGCGTGCAGCCTGGCGGGCATGAAAAACGGCGCCCGAAGCGCCGTTCTATTTACTTCCTGACTTCACTGGCATTCATCAGTGGTTGCGGTCGACCGCGAAACTGCACAATCCCAGCAGCGCCTGTTTATAGACGCTGTCCGGCCAGCCGGATACCGCATCGGCGGCGCGCCGGGCGGCGGCTTCCGCTTCGCGGCGGGTGAAGTCGAGTGCGCCGCTGCTGGTGACGGCGGCCAGGATCGCTTCGAAATGCTGTTCATCGCCTTGCTCGATGCAGTTGCGCACCAGTTCGCGTTGTTCCGGCGTGCCGTTTTCCATCAGGTAAATCAATGGCAAGGTCGGTTTGCCTTCGCGCAAGTCATCACCGACGTTCTTGCCGATTTCGGCGGCGTCGCCGGCGTAGTCGAGCACGTCGTCGATCAATTGGAAGGCGGTGCCCAGCGAGTTGCCATATTCTGCCGCCGCGGCGATATCCGCTTCGCTGGCGCCGGCGATCAGCGCGCCCAGTTGCGCCGACGCTTCGAACAGCTTGGCGGTCTTGGAGCGGATCACGCGCAGATAGCTTTCCTGGGTCACGTCCGGGTCGTGCATATTAAGAAGCTGCAACACTTCGCCTTCGGCGATGACGTTGGTGGCGTCCGACAGGATTTGCATGACGCGCATATTATCCAGCGCTACCATCAATTGGAACGAGCGCGAATGCAGGAAGTCGCCGACCAGCACCGACGCGGCATTGCCGAATAGCGCGTTGGCGGTCTGGCGGCCGCGGCGCATCGACGATTCGTCGACCACGTCGTCGTGCAGCAGGGTCGCGGTATGGATGAATTCGACCACCGCCGCCAATTCGTGGTGCTCGGTGCCGCGATACGCGTGTGCGTTGGCGACCAGCAACACTAACACGGGGCGTATGCGTTTGCCGCCCGCGCTGATGATGTATTCCGCGATCTGGTTGATCAGGCTGACTTCGGAATGCAATTTTTGGCGGATCACCGTGTTGACTGCGTCCATGTCGGCGGCAATCGTTTGTGCGATGAGGTTTTGATTAGCGTTGGTGTTAGCGTCAGACAAGGCGAACCTGCATTAGATTGTGGGTGCCGCGATTATACGACAAGCCTAGTGACTGCGTGACGTTTGCCCATGACGGACGACTTTTTGAGTCGTTTTCGCGCAAAATCACGTTTTTTTGCCGCTTTTTTGGGCAAATTGGCGCTGCCGTCCAGTTGCCGACATACCACGAGAAAACTTTTTTGTGAATAGTTTTTGACGCGTTTTTGTCATCCATGTATAATCGCAGGTTCTCCCGGATCAGTACAGCTTGCTTTGCGGTTCCGTGGGACAAATTCTTTCAACATTTGATGAGGTTTCAAATCATGTACGCGGTCATAAAAACCGGTGGCAAACAATACAAAGTTGTCGCTGGCGAAAAACTTAAAGTAGAACAGATACCGGCAGACATTGGTTCCGAAATCACCATCGATCAAGTTCTCGCAGTAGGCGCGGGCGACACCATCAAGTTTGGTGCGCCATTGGTCGAAGGTGCAACGGTACTGGTTACGGTTGTGGCGCATGGTCGCCATGATAAGGTCAAAATTTTCAAGATGCGTCGTCGTAAGCACTACCAAAAGCATCAAGGCCATCGCCAGAATTTTACCGAAATCCAAATCGTTTCGATCAACGGCTAATCGCCGCTGTTTGAATTAAATCAGCTATCAAGGAGTCTTAAATGGCACATAAAAAAGGCGGCGGCACAACGCGCAACGGCCGTGATTCAGAATCAAAACGCCTCGGCGTCAAGGTTTATGGCGGTCAAACGATCAATGCTGGCGGCATCATCATTCGTCAACGCGGCACCCCAGTGCGCGCCGGCGAAGGCGTAGGCACCGGCAAGGACCACACCCTGTTCGCGCTGGTCGCGGGCAAAGTGAAGTTCGTGGTCAAAGGTGTTGGCTCGAAGCAATTCGTGACCGTTGTACCACACGAAGCAGTACCAGCGTAATTCATCGCGGGGCGTTTGCTCCGCTGTGATCGCATGACGTAAGGCGCAAGCCTTCAATCGAAAGGCTCTGCCCAAGGTAGAGCCTTTTTAGTTTTATGGCGGCAAATTATGAAGTTTATCGACGAAGCAAAAATCGAAGTCATCGCAGGTGATGGCGGCAACGGCTGCGCCTCTTTCTGCCGTGAGAAATTCCGGCCTTTCGGCGGCCCCGATGGCGGCGATGGCGGTAAGGGCGGCACCATTTGGGCAGTCGCCGACCGCAATATCAACACGCTAGTCGACTTCCGTTTTTCCAAAATGCACAAAGCCAAGAATGGCGAACCGGGCCGTGGCGCCGATTGTTATGGCAAGGGCGCGGACGACATTCACCTGCGCATGCCGGTCGGCACCCTGATCGTCGACCATGCCAGCGGCGAAATCCTGGCCGACCTGACCGAACACGGCCAGACTGAAATGCTGGCCAAGGGCGGCGAGGGCGGCTGGGGCAATATCCACTTCAAATCCTCGACCAACCGCGCGCCACGCCAAAAAGGCGAGGGCAAGGAAGGCGAACGCCGCGAACTGCGCCTGGAATTGAAGGTATTGGCCGACGTCGGCCTGCTGGGCATGCCGAACGCCGGCAAGTCGACCTTCATTTCGGCGGTGTCGAATGCGCGTCCGAAGATTGCCGATTACCCGTTCACCACCTTGCACCCGAACCTGGGCGTGGTGCGCGTGTCGCACGAGAAGAGCTTTGTGATCGCCGACATTCCCGGCTTGATCGAAGGCGCTTCCGAAGGCGCCGGCCTGGGCCATCAATTCCTGCGCCACTTGCAGCGCACCGGTTTGCTGCTGCACATCGTCGACCTGGCGCCGTTCGAAACCAACGTCGATCCGGTCAAGGAAGCCAAGGCGCTGGTCAAGGAACTCAAGAAGTACGACGAGTCGCTGGTCGACAAGCCGCGCTGGCTGGTGTTGAACAAGCTCGACATGGTGCCGGATGAAACCCGCGTGAAAATCGTCAAGGATTTCATCAAGCGTTTCGGCTGGAAAGGTCCGGTATTCGAGATTTCGGCGCTGAACCATAACGGTTGCCCGGAACTGGTCAACGCGATTTACCAGCACCTGGAAGAGAAAAAGCACAGCGAACACCGTGCCGAAGAAACCCAGATGACCGAAGAAGCGCGCGGTATTTCGTCGATCGATCCGGACGATCCGCGTTTCAAGATCCTCGATTGAGTGTGAAAGCAGCCCTCCCGATGCGGATTCCGGCATGAGTGCCGTGCTGGCCAAGGCTGCGGCCAAGACCACCATGGCGGCGCGCAAGCTGGCGCTGCGGCGCGGCTTGCTGCGCCTGATCGCGCTCGGCTACGGCTTGAGCGCGTTCTTTTCCCTGCTGTTCGCCGACGACATGGCGTCCGGGCTGGGCTTTTTTTTGAATGGCGTTAACGGCTACAGCCAGTTTTACGCGATCTATGTCGGCGTCTGGCTCGCCACCGCGGGACTGGCGCTGCTGGCGGCAAGGCCGGGCCAACCGCCCATCCTCGGCGATATCACTGCAATGTTTGTCCTGGCGCAGCCGGTTGGCCGCTTATTGGCGCTGATCCCGTTTGGCTGGCCCCAGGGTTTTTTGTTAGTCATGTGCGGAGTCGAAGTGGTCGGCGGGCTGGTCTTGCTGCTGCTGCGGCCGCACGCCAACAGATAAGAGCCGTCGTCCCATGAATTCCGTGATTCAAAACGCCACCCGCATCATCATCAAAGTCGGTTCTTCGCTGGTCACCAACGATGGCCGCGGCCTGGACCATGCCGCCATCGCCCGCTGGGCGGCGCAAATCGCCGGCTTGCGCGCACTCGGCAAGCAAGTGGTGCTGGTCAGTTCCGGCGCGATTGCCGAAGGCATGCTGCGCCTCGGCTTTGAGCAGCGCCCGACCGATATCCACGAATTGCAGGCCTGCGCCGCCGTCGGCCAGATGGGCCTGGCGCAAATCTATGAAAGCAGTTTCCGCGCCCACCAGCTGGGCACCGCGCAAGTGCTGCTGACGCATGCCGACCTGGCCGACCGCGAACGCTACCTGAACGCCCGCTCGACCCTGACCACCTTGCTGCGTCTCGGCGTGGTGCCGATCATCAATGAAAACGATACCGTGGTCACCGATGAAATCAAGTTCGGCGACAACGACACGCTCGGCGCGCTGGTCGCCAACCTGATCGAAGCCGATGCGCTGGTGATTTTGACCGACCAGCACGGCCTGTTCTCGGCCGACCCGCGCAAGGACCCGAACGCTTATCTGATCACCGAAGGCCAGGCCGGCGACCCGGCGCTGGAAGCGATGGCCGGCGGCGCCGGCAGCAGCCTGGGACGGGGCGGCATGCTGACCAAGATCCTGGCCGCCAAGCGCGCCGCCAAGTCGGGCGCCCATACCATCATCGCCTGGGGCCGCGACAGCGACGTGCTGAGCCGCCTGGCACAGGGCGAGGCGATCGGCACCGAATTACGCGCGCTGACCGGCCACTTGACGGCGCGCAAGCAATGGATGGCCGATCATTTGCATACCGCCGGCGTGGTGGTGCTGGATGCGGGCGCGGTGCAAAAGCTGAGCCGCGAGGGTAAATCGCTGTTGCCGATCGGCGTTACCGGCGTTACCGGCGAATTCGGCCGCGGTGCGGTGATCACCTGTGTCGATGCAGCGGGCAATCCGCTGGCGCGCGGGCTGTCGAATTACACCAGCGCCGAAACGCGGCGCATCATGCGCAAGCCATCGGCCGAAATCGAAGCGATCCTCGGCTTCATGGAAGGCCCGGAATTGATACACCGCGACAATATGGTGCTGTTGTAAGGCCTGCGCTATTGACCTACACCACCGCCGGCATCGGCGACTTGCTCTTGTAGTCGCACACATCGGCGATCATGCAATTCCAGCATTGCGGCTTGCGCGCGATGCAGGTGTAGCGGCCATGCAAGATCAGCCAGTGATGCGCGTCCAGCAAGAATTCCGTGGGCACGAACTTGAGCAGTTTTTGCTCGACGATATCGACATTCTTGCCCGGCGCGATGCCGGTGCGGTTCGAGACCCGGAAGATATGCGTATCGACCGCGATGGTCGGTTCGCCAAACGCGGTATTCATTACCACATTGGCGGTCTTGCGGCCGACGCCGGGCAACGCTTCCAGCGCGGTCCGCTCGCGCGGCACGTCACCGCCGTGCTGGTCGAGCAGGATCTGGCAGGTGGCGATGACGTTTTTCGCCTTGGTGCGGAACAGGCCGATGGTCTGGATATACGTCATCAATTCATCGACGCCGAGCGCCAGCATGGCGGCTGGCGTGTTTGCCACCGGATACAGGCGGCGGGTCGCCTTGTTGACCGACACATCGGTGGCCTGGGCCGACAGCAGCACCGCGATCAATAATTCGAACGGCGTGGTGTATTCGAGTTCGGTGGCCGGCTTGGGATTGGCGTTGCGAAAGCGGGTAAAGATTTCCAGGCGTTTGGCGGCGTTCATGCGTCTTTTTTCTCGTTGTTGTCACTACTGGCATTGGCGGCGGCTTTCAGGCGCGCCCGTTCCATGGCGGCCGCGATGATGGCGCGCTTGCGTTCTTTTTCGGCGAGTTCTTCCGGCGTGGCCGGGTTCAATTCCTGCACCGCCTGCATCTTGGCGACCGCCTTGGCCGCCAGCCGGGCGTCGTTTTCGGCGCTGTCGCGGCGCAGCCGCATGGCGCGGAAATCATGCCGCGCACGGGCGTCGGCAGCCTGTCCGGCGCTCCACGCATCCCAGCCGGTCTGTGCGTCCGTTACCGGATACATGACGATGCAATCGACCGGGCACGGCGCCACGCACAAGTCGCAGCCGGTGCACAGGCTGGGCACGATGGTGTGCATCTGCTTGGCCGCGCCGATGATGGCGTCGACCGGGCAAGCCTGGATGCACAGCGTACAGCCGATACACAGCGATTCGTCGATGAAGGCCAGCGAACGCGGACGTTCGTAGCCGTTGACCGGATTGAGCGGAATGACCTTGCGGCCGAGCAGATTGGCCAGCCGGGCCACGCCTTCGGCGCCGCCGGGCGGGCATTGGTTGATGTCGGCTGTATCGGCGGCGATCGCCTCGGCATACGGCCGGCAGCCGCTAAAGCCGCACTTGGTGCATTGCGTTTGCGGCAGCAGGTCTTCAATCTTGTCGGCAAGTGATTTGGGGTCTGGATGCGGCACGGTGATCTTGAATACACGAAAACGTCATTATCCGATATATGCGGGCGGCATAAGTAAAAAACCTCGTCCCGAGTGGGGATGGCGCGGCTGTCAAGCATCAGTCGAACAGGCGCCGGACAAGAGGATGTAAATACAACTTTGAAATATTGGCAATCTATGGGAGCATGACTAATTCGCAACTTGATGTCATCGTGTAAGCTGGCCCGGAGGAAAGTAGTGAGCGTATCAAGCATCTTGCGTATCGTTGCTTTCTCCATTTGCCAGGGGGCTGCTTGGTGCCAGCCTGTCACCGCTGCGCCGCTGATACGTTTCGCGGCCGAAGACTGGCCGCCATTCATTTCAAAACAATCGCCGTCCGAAGGCTTGTCCGGCGCCGTCGTCAGCGCGGTGTTCGAGCGTATCGGCTATCAGGTCATCTTTAATTATTTTCCATGGAAAAGGGTGATCGAGTCGGGACTCGGCGATGCGCGCTACGCAGGCTTCTTGCCGGTATGGCGCAACCGGGAACGGGAACAGCTCTGCCATTTTTCGGTCCCGCTCTCCAGCAGCCAGTTGGTACTGGCGTATTTGAAAGACCAGCCGCTGCGGGCCAGCAGTGTGCCCGACCTGAAAAACATGAAAATCGGCACGGTCTCCGGTTATGCCAACGACGAGCAATTCGACGAGCTGGCCGCGCGCGGCGGATTGACGGTCGAGCCAGGAGTCAGCGACGCGATGAATTTGAAGAAGTTATTGCTCAAGCGTTTCCGGGCCATCGTCATTGAACGCCGTGTGCTGCAGCATTTGATGGAGACCGACATCACCAAGCTGGAACGCGAACGGATCGCCGTCAATGATGCGGTCTTCAAGCAGCGCCCCTTGCATGTCTGTTTCAAGCGCAATGCTGAAGGACTGGCATTGCAGAAACAATTCAACGACGCGGCCAGGGAGGTCGATATCGTCAGGCTGGAACGCGATTACTGGCAACAACTGGGCCAGTCGGCGGAGCCATTGTCAGCGCACTGATTTTCGCCGTTGTTTTCAGAACGACTATACAAATGCGAAACGATTCGTTCTCCTTTTTTTGTGCCGGCAGTAGTCTGCCTGAGCTATCCAATAACAAAAAAGTTGAGAAAGGAATCACGTTGATGGGGAAGGCATCCTCTGGTCCGGCGCGGCAGCACCGCCGGCCGCCGCTCTGCGGTTTTGATCCTCATGCTATTGCTGCATTCCACCACTTATACTGACGAGCACTGGAGATCATCATGACTGAACGTTTTACCTTGACTAGCGACGCGGAAGACCAGGAATGGGCCAATTTGCTGTCGCCGCAACGCCGCTCGGTGCTGGGCGGTTTCGCCGCCACCGCGCTGGTGGCTGGCGGCACGCTGGCCGGTTCCGCGTTGGCGCAGGGCGCGCCGGCCGCATCCGGCACAGTTGCCGCCTCGGCCGCGCCGGTGGGGAAAAGTCCGTGGGGCTACGAGACCGACAAGGCGCCGACGCCGCGTCCGCCGAATGTGCGTCCCGGCGAAAACCCCTTGCCGGCCACGCCGCGGGCTTATACCGATATCGAGAGTTACCATGCGCATATCTATTTTGACGAAGACAATTATCAAAAGGCGGCGCTGATACGGCAATGGGTGGCCGAGCGTTTCAAGGTTGAGCTGGGCGACTGGAATGTGCAGCCGCGCGGCCCGCACGTGACGCCGTCGTTTTATTTCGGTTTCACCAATGACTTGTTGCCGGTGATCGTGCCGTGGCTGCAATTGAACAGCCTGGGATTGACGATCCTGATCCATCCGAATACCGAAGACCCGCGCGCCGACCATTTGTATTACGCGCTGTGGGTCAACCGCTCGCAACCGGTGAATGCGTACGGCATGAAAAATCCCGGCCCCGGCGAACCGCGGGTCGAGCAGATTTTTGTCAATACCCGGCCGACGGTCAAGCTGGAGACGTAAAAAAACCCGCGCGGCAGGTTGCGCGGGCTGGTGTTCCGGCATGCGCCGAATCAGGAATGTTTCTGGATGAATTCGCCGATTTTCGGGCAAATGAGTTCGCGCCAGCGGCGACCCGAGAAAATGCCGTAGTGGCCGCATTGCGCCGCGACGAAGTCTTGCTTCATATCGGCTGGAATACCGCTGCACAAATCATGCGCGGCCTGGGTCTGGCCGGCGCCGGAAATATCGTCCAGTTCGCCTTCCACCGTGAACAGCGCGACATTGGTGATGTCTTGCGGACGCACCAGCTGGCCCGCCACTTCCCACGTGCCTTTTGCCAGTCTGAAGTCCTGGAACACGATCTTGATGGTGTCCAGGTAGCATTCCGCCGGCATGTCCAGCACCGCGTTGTATTCATTGTAGAACTGGCGGTGGCTCTCGGCCGATTCGCAATCGCCGGTGACCAGGTGCATATAAAATTCGCGGTGGCTTTGTGCGTGGCGGCCCGGATTCATCGCGATGAAGCCGGCGTGCTGCAAGAAGCCCGGATAGACCTTGCGGCCAAAACCCGGGTAATTCGGCGGCACCGCATAGATCACCGTGTTTTCAAACCACGAGAATTTCTTTTCGGTCGCCAGGTTGTTGACCTTGGTCGGCGATTTGCGCGGATCGATCGGGCCGCCCATCATCGTCATGGTCTTTGGCATTTTTTTATCTTTGGCGCTCGCCATCAGCGAAATCGCCGCCAGTACCGGCGCGGTCGGCTGGCACACGGAAATGACGTGCAGATTCGGCGCCAGCAGGCGCATGAATTCCTGTACGTAAAAGATGTAATCGTCGAGATGGAACGGGCCTGCGCTCAGCGGCACCATGCGCGCATCGGTCCAGTCGGTGATATACACGTCATGCTCGGGCAGCAAGCCGCGTACGGTGTCGCGCAGCAAGGTCGAGTGGTGGCCGGACATCGGGGCAACCAGCAACACTTTAGGCTGTTGCAAGCCCTTGCTGTCTTTTTTGAAGTGAATCAGGCGGCAGAATGGCTTATCGATGACGACTTCTTCAGTGATGGCGATGGTGTCGCCATGGACCACGGTGGTGGTGATGTCGAATTGCGGCTTTTCATAATCTTTGCCCAAGCGATACATCAGCTCGTAGCCTGCGGCGATACGTTGCGAAAAAGGCGTGTGCGCCAGCGGGAATACTGGATTGGTGAGTAACTTGGAGGACATATCGGCCCATTGCATCACTGGAGTGAGGAATGAACGTTGCATTTCGCGCAGTTGGTAAAGCATAGTGAAGTCCTTGTGTGGTTCCCAGCGCCAATGTCGGCACAAATATCATAATCCAATTATAGGATATTTGCTTGCGGCAGAATTGGCCTTTACGGTTTCTGATTAAAATTGTGCGATTTCGCGACACTTGCCGGGAAAAGAGCGAAAATGATGGAAAAAACAAGGTTGCAAGGCGAAAAAAAAGCAGCGTTGCCGCTGCTTTTGTGATAACTAAGTTGCCTGGGATTAATCGAAAGTCGGGGTTTCGACGCCCAGGATCTTGTGCAGTTTCGGCGACGTGGTGGTGTATTGCATATGGATCTTCTTGTCAGGGAAGATATAAGGCGCGGCGCCGAAGGCGGCCAGCGCTGCTTCATGGAAGCCTGACAGGATCAGCTTTTTCTTGCCTGGGTAGGTGTTGATGTCGCCCACCGCGAAAATACCCGGGACATTGGTCTCGAATTTTTCGGTATCGACCACTTTCAACTGGCGGCGCTCGATATCCAGGCCCCAATCGGCGATCGGACCCAGTTTCGGCGACAGGCCGAAGAAGACCAGCAGCATGTCCAGCGGCAAGCGGCGGGTTACGCCATCGGCGCCGGTGACCTTGATTTCGCTCAGCTTGCCATCCTTGGTTTCAAAACCGGTGGCCTGGCCGATAATCAATTGCATTTCGTATTCGTCGCATAGCGCCTTCATCTTGGCGACCGATGCTGGCGCGGCACGGAAATCGTCGCGGCGATGCAGCAGCACCACCGATTCCGCCTTGCCGACGAAGTTCAAGGCCCAGTCCAGCGCGGAATCGCCGCCGCCGCAAATGACGATGTTCTTGCCGTCAAACAGCGCAGGCTGCTTGACGCGGTAAAACAGTTGCGAACCTTCGAACGCTTCGATGCCATCCACTTTCAAGGTGCGCGCCTGGAACGAACCGACGCCGGCGGCGATGAAAATGGTTTTCGTCAAGAAACGGGTGCCGATGCTGGTTTCAACATTGAAGCGGCCATCTTCGCGGCGCTCGACCAGCGTCACTTCCTGCGACAGGTGGAAGGTCGGTTCGAACGGCTCGATCTGCTTGAGCAGGTTGTCGGTCAATTCCTGGCCGGTGCACACTGGCACGGCTGGAATGTCGTAGATCGGCTTGTCAGGATACAGTTCCACGCACTGGCCGCCGACGGCCGGCAGCGAGTCGATGACGTGCGCCTTGATTTCCAGCAAACCCAGTTCAAACACCTGGAACAGACCGACCGGACCGGCGCCGATGATGACTGCATCGGTTTCGATGACGTTGTGGTTGGTATTCATACGATTTGATTCCTGTATATTTCAATATTGATAGTATGGCGATGCCGGCACGATCCGGCCACCGGGGTTTGCCATATTGCCGCCTGTGCCTGCGCCTGCCCGGCGCCGCACGCCATCAAAATGCAGCCTGGTTTTCAGCGTACCAGCAACTGCAGCTTGTCCTTGACGTCCTTGAATTGCTCGGCTTCCGGCAATGCTGGCTTGGTCTTGGTGATCGAAGGCCAGTTACGGGCGAGATCGAGGTTAATCTTGATAAAGGCTTGCTGGTCGTCCGGCACGTCTTCTTCGGCGTAAATCGCGTTGACAGGGCACTCTGCTACGCAAACCGCGCAATCAATACATTCATCCGGATCGATCGCCAGAAAATTCGGGCCTTCCCGGAAACAATCTACCGGGCAGACATCGACGCAGTCGGTGTAGCGACAGCTGATGCAGGATTCGGTGACAACGTGGGTCATAACAGTCCTATCAATATTGGGAGGTGCTGTAGCGCCTGAAGATAAACGGTGGCGCTCACTAATGCAAAGCATGGTATTTTAAGGCAATTCGGTATTTCTCACAAATCCAGCTTATATACAATACATATAAGCAAATTCATTTCGGAGAGGGCGGCGGCGGCCTGCTCCGCGCTGGCGGCACGCTTGTCGCGTGCTTTTTCTCTTGTTTAATTGAAAAGGCGCTTGCACCGGCGCGGGCCGGTCCAAGCGCCCTGGGTCAGGCGGCGGCGCGTATTTGCGCCAGCAAATTTTGCCAGCGCGCAGAGGCTGGACTGCCATCTTCGGCAAACGACACGCTGTGCCGTTGCCCGTCGCTGCTGACGGTGATCGACCAGCGCGGTATGTCGGCACCGATCACTGGCTCGCCGTTGTCGCCCGCCGCGCTAAAAAAGCCCGTGTCGGCCAGGGCCGCTTCCAGCGCCTTGCCGGCGGCGCTGTGCTGGGTATCGATTTCATAATGCTCGCCGAGGCCGGCAAAGCCACCGCTGCTGGTTGCCGATATTTTCATCAAGTCTCCTGTTAACTTGTGTTGCAGGGATCAATTGGGACGCTTTTCCTGTCCCGCCGCGCCGCGCGATTGCTGGCCCTGCCCATCATGCACCAAGTTGCCGCCGGCGCCTTGAGCGAGATCGCTGCCGAGGTCGTTACCATTGCCATTCGCGTGGCCGTTCGCGGGCTGGCGGTGGGCACCATAGTCGCGGCACCAGGCCGCCAGCGCCTCCCGTTCCTCATCGAATATATTTTCCGGTTCAAAATATTCGGCATTGGTCATCGTGCCGCAGCAGCCGCGCCGGTCTTGCACCAGGCCTTGATGGTCTTGCACGCCGGCTTCATACAAGGTTTGTTGCCCCGCCTGCGCCGTCAGCGGCGCATTGCCCAGCACTTCCCTGACATTGAAGCGCTGGTAGATGAAGTCGTGGTATTGCTGCGGTTTGCCGTCCTGGGCGGCCAGCAGCAGCATCTGGTTGGCCACGTCGGCGTAGGTCGCGGCGACATCGGGCGCGCCTATCAGCGCGCGCAAGACCAGGCTGCGCAGGTAGTCGCCGCAGCGGTGCAGCACCGCCGCATCGTCTTCGATACGGATATTGCGTTCGTAGGCGAAGATATCGGCCAGGATGTCGTAGATGGCGCCGGTGAACACTTGCGAAATTGCATGCACCTCGTCGCTCACTTGCGACAGCTTGAAATCGTTGTCGGCGTTGCGCAAGCCGTTCGCGCGGCCCAGCGCCAGGCCGAATTGCTCGGCCAGGTCGGCCAGGAAGGTTTTGTCGTGCAAGTCGGCCTTGGTCTGGGCGATCACGGCTTCGACCTGGTCGAGTTGCGACAGCGCCAGGAAGATCGCCGTCAGGTCGCCGAACGATTCATGCAAGCCGCCGGTTTGCGGCGGATTGTTGCTCAGCAGCCATTGCGGTTTCAAGCCATCCAGCACCGCGTGGCCGGTTTCATGCGACACGATATCGAACGAGCGGCAAGTGTAGACCCGCTCGGTGCCGCCGCTGGGCACGAAATCGCCGAACTTGAGCGCCTTGTCGCTGCGGCTGTAATACGCATTCATGACGTTCGGCAAGCCATGCGGGAAGACCTTCAGCGGGTCGGTATTGCTGGCGTTGTTCCATTGCCATGGCAATGGCGCACCTTGCTGGTTCCTGGCCAGCGCGCGCTGGTACATGGTCAGCGTCTGGCGCACCACGGCGAAGGTGTGGATCGCGTCGAACTGGTCGGTATTGGGCGACATGATGAAGTCGCCGAAGGCGTTCGGGCTGACTGGTGGAATGCCCGGCACGCCGTTGACGATGCGGGCGTCGCGCGGCCCTTGCAGGATCAGGCCCGGCAAGAAGGCCTTGCGGGTGCCCAGTTCGCTGACCGACGGATCCTGTTTCCAGATCAGCACGCGCGAACCGAGCGGCACCACGGTCTTGTCCTTGCTGATGATGTCGTTGGGACGCGGCATGCCGGGCTGCAAGGTCAACTGGACATTCTTGCGGTGCTGGCGGTAGGGCGCCGATGGGGTGGGGACGTAGCTGACGGGCAGCGAGGCGCATTGCGTCAGGACTGCTTCGACCGGTACGATAACTTTTTGGTCCATGTTGATACTCCATAAAAGACGCGGCTGCTTTGCCGCTGCATCGATGGGACGCCGGATTTTTGTCACGCATGCGCCGCGCATCGAACTAAAATAGTCCGCCTATGACTGTCGATTCGTTTGATCTGTAGCAAACTTCAAGTGCGACGGTCTGGTGGCGCCAACACTGGCGCACTCGAGGGGCAACTGGCATGATTGCGGCTGGGATGACCCGTTTTGACAAAAAAGGATAGCTGGATGGCTGATATTAATATCGTTCAGGAACATAACCTGACGCCGACAAAGGCCCGCGAAGCGGCACAAAAAGTAGCCGACAAGCTGGCCGAGGAATACGAGCTGGCATGCCAGTGGCAAGGCGATGTCTTGCATTTCGAGCGCAGTGGCGTCGAAGGTTCGCTGACGCTGGCAAAGACGCAGGCGCAGATGCAGCTCAAGCTGGGCTTTTTGTTCAGCGCTTTCTCTTCCAGGATTGAAAGCAAGATTGCCGAAAACATGAAAAAAGTGTTTGGCGACAAGGCCTGATTGCGCCGCATGCAACGCGGGCGGCCGCCGAACAGCCGCCGCTCCGCCCAGCTGTTTTTCCTCGTGCACAGCAGCCCATATGTGCGCTGTAGCACAGTTCGATAGAAATGGCGAATAGACTTTTTTGCCCTTGAACGCTATAATGGCTGTCTAATTCACAACCTGCAACGCAGTAATTTGTCTTCCTGGTGCCTCACGGCCAGCGACAAATCATCCATCGGGCCTGGCGTCCGTAGCTTTGCCGAATCTTCGGCTATACAAAAATATCGGTGGCATGTTTTGCATGTCGCCAGCGTGATTCAAAAGTCCTGAACCCAGCCTCTTTTGACGCGCACGACACCCCCGTTTCCGGCGGAATGATTGATCCATCCGCCTGACGCGTGTCACACCCTGTTCCTGCGGCCGTGGTCGCCATCGCGTGCTATTCAGCATCCTTGCGCGACCCCCTTGAGCAGGGTTCATGATACCCGCTGCGGGCCCGCGCCTGCCCGGGTTTCGTTCCATTCGTCTTATCGAGGGAGAACCACGACGTGGCTAAACAAATCATTATCGACCATGTGTTCCAAGTCTTCGGCGACGCGCCGCAAGCGGCGCTGGAACTGGTCCGCAAGGGCAGCAGCAAACAGGACATCCTGGCCCGGACCGATTGCTCCATCGGCGTCTTCGACGCCAGCCTGACCATCGAAGCCGGTGAAATCTTCGTCATCATGGGCTTGTCCGGTTCCGGCAAATCGACGCTGGTGCGCATGCTGAACCGGCTGATCGAACCGACCGCCGGCCGCATCCTGATCGACGGCCAGGACATCAATACCTTGCCCGACAGCGAACTGCGCGCCTTGCGCCGCAAGGACATCAGCATGGTGTTCCAGTCGTTTGCATTGCTGCCGCAAATCACGGTGCTGGACAATACCGCGTTCGGCATGGAGCTGGCCGGCGTGCCGCGCGCCGAACGCCATGCGCTGGCCAACCAGGCGCTGGAGCAAGTCGGCTTGAAAGGCTGGGGCGCCAGTTATCCCGATGAATTGTCGGGCGGTATGCAGCAGCGCGTCGGCCTGGCCCGCGCGCTGGCCTGCGACCCTTCGATCCTGCTGATGGACGAAGCGTTTTCGGCGCTCGACCCGATCATCCGCACCGAGATGCAATCTGAACTGCTGCGCTTGCAGCAAGTCAAGCGCCGCACCATCGTCTTCATTTCGCATGACCTCGACGAGGCGATGCGCATCGGCGACCGGGTCGCGATCATGAAGGATGGCCATGTGGTGCAAGTGGGCACGCCGGAAGAAATCCTGCGCCGGCCGGCCAACGATTATGTGCGTAACTTTGTGCGCGGCGTCGATGCGGCGGCCGTGTTCAAGGCCGGCGATATCGCCCGCAAGAGCCAGGTGGTGGTCGACGAACACCCGAGCCGCGGTTCGCGCGCGGCCCTGACCATGCTGGAAGACCAGGACCGGGCGTTTGCCTATGTAGTCAGTCCGGCCCGCAAATTCCTCGGCGTGGTGTCGGCCGATTCGCTGCGCAGCGCGCTCGACGGCCATGTCGGCCCGCTGGGCCTGGTCCACGCCTACTTGCCGGACGTGCAGCCGATCAGCGCCGATGAACCGGTGGCCGGCCTGTTCGGCCAGGTCGCCCACGCGCCGTACGCGGTGCCGGTGGTGGCCAATGACGGCAGTTTCAGCGGCGCCATCAGCAAGACTACCTTGCTTAAATTCCTCGACCGCGACACTCCCGCACTGAGCGAAGCTCAATTGCAGAAAGGCCAAGCATGATGACCTCCCCAAGCGCGGTACACACCGTGATCGACAGCGCCGCGACGATACCGCAAGTTGCTCCCGCCGCGCCTGCCTTCATCAATCCCTGGGCCACCGACGCCGTCAGCGTGCCCGACACGCGCTGGCTGGACTTGCCGGCGGCGCCGGTCGATGCCGGCAGCGGTTTCCAGCTGCACCAGTTATTCGATGGCTCGCTGCCGCTGGAAAGCTGGATCAACCACGGCCTGGGCTGGGTGGTGCAGCATTTCCGTCCATTCTTCCAGGCGGTGCGCGCGCCGATCGACAGCACCCTGACCAGCGTCGACGGCTTGCTGCAAAGCGCGCCGTCGCTGACCGTGATCGCCATCATCGGCTTGCTGGCCTGGCAATTCACCAGCCGCACGCTGGCCGTCGGCACCGTGCTGGCGCTGCTGCTGGTGGCTATGCTGGGCATTTGGCCGGAAGCGATGGTGACGCTGTCGCTGGTGCTGACCTCGCTGGCTTTCTGTCTTGCCATAGGCTTGCCTTTAGGGATATTGCTGGCCAGTAGCGACCGGGCCCAGCGCTGGATGCGCCCGGTGCTCGATGCGATGCAGACCACGCCGGCCTTTGTCTATCTGGTGCCGGTGGTGATGTTGTTTGGTATCGGCAATGCGCCGGGCGTGATCGTCACGATCATCTTTGCGCTGCCGCCGCTGGTGCGCCTGACCAACCTGGGCATTCGCCAGGTGCGTCCCGACCTGATCGAGGCGGCCCGCGCGTATGGCGCGTCGCCATGGCAATTGCTGACCAAGGTGCAATTCCCGCTGGCGATGCCATCGATCATGGCCGGCATCAACCAGTCGCTGATGCTGTCGCTGTCGATGGTGGTGATCGCGTCGATGATCGCGGTCGGCGGCCTGGGTCAAATGGTATTGCGCGGCATCGGCCGTCTCGACATGGGCCTGGCATCGGTTGGCGGTCTTGGCATCGTGCTGCTGGCGATCACGCTGGACCGCTTGACGCAAGCGATGGGCCAGCCGCGCCGCGGCGTGCGCCACTGGTGGCAAACCGGCCCGGCCGGTTTTGTCAGCCGCCTGTGGCAGCGCAGCCGCAACGACAATCCGGCCGAAGCACGGGCCGCGTTGGCCGCCCAATAATTAAAAGGAATTTCATGATAATAAAAAATGCGTATTTGCGTCATGTATTCGCCGGCGCCGTGCTGTTCTTCAGCGTCGGCCTGGCCAGCGCCGCCGAAGCAGTGCTTGTCAATAATTTGCCCGGCAAAGGCATCGCGGTGCAGCCGCTGCAAAGTTCGATTGCCGAAGAAACCTTCCAGACCCTGCTGGTCAGCCGTGCGCTGCAAAAGCTGGGCTACGACGTGGCGCCGATCAAGGAAGTCGAATACCCGACCGCCCACATCGCCATCGCCAATGGCGACGCCACCTTCATGGCGGTGCATTGGGACCCGATGCACGCCGACTTTTACAAGAACGCCGGCGGCGACGCCAAACTGTCGCGCACCGGCCAGTACGCCGGGCCGGCCGCGCAAGGCTATTTGATCGACAAGGCCAGCGCCGACAAATACGGCATCACCAATATCGATCAGTTGCGCGATCCTAACCTGGCCAAATTGTTCGACCATGACGGCGACGGCAAGGCTGATTTGACGGGGTGTAATCCTGGCTGGGGTTGCGAAGCGGTCATCGAACACCAGTTGACGGCCTATAAATTGCGCGAAACCGTGACCCACGTGCAAGGCAGCTACGCGGCGTTGATGGCCGACACCATTGGCCGCTACCAGCGCGGCGAACCGATTTTGTATTACACCTGGACCCCGTACTGGGTGAGTGGCGTGCTGGTGCCGGGCAAGGATGTGGTGTGGCTGAAAGTGCCGTTCTCGGCCTTGCCGGGCGAGCAGGGCAAGGTCGATACCGCCTTGCCGGACGGGAGCAATTACGGCTTCCCGGTGAATACCGCGCGCATCGTGTCCAACAAGATTTTCGCCGACCATAATCCGGCGGCGGCCAAATTATTCGAGGTGATGCAATTGCCGGTGGCCGACATCAATGCGCAAAACCAGCGCATGCGCGACGGCCAGAATCGTCCGGAAGATATCGAACGGCAGACCGATGGCTGGATCAAGTGGCACCAGGAAACGTTCGACGGCTGGATCGCGGCGGCCCTGGCGGCGGCGAAAAAGTAAGCTGAATCGGGCTTGAAACAACCACGGCTATCGTATGGATAGCCGTTTTTTTATGCGCAGCGTGCCTGGGGCATCAGTCCTTCAAGTCGTCGACCAGGTCGATATATTGTTGTTGCGCATCTTCGATCGAGGTGCCGGCCAGCGCGGCCCAGGCGTCGAACTTGGCGCGGCCGATCATGTCGGTGAAGCCGGGACGGTCACCGCTCGCATCGCCGTTGGAACCTTGCTTGAACAACGCATACATTTTCAGCAAAGTCATATTGTCCGGACGCTCGGACAGGGTCTTGGAGTCAAGCTGCGCTTGCTCGAATTGCTCTTGTAAACTCATGGAGTCTCCTGTTGGATGAAATATTGCTCTGAAATCGAGGAACGTCCGACATCATAGTAATAAAACAGTGTTAAAACGCTATAAAACAGTAGAGGAGATACTCGAATATGGCGCCGCGCCGGTTTTTGCCGTGTAGCGGTGGAGTTTCTTGAAAGGGAAGGATAAAACGGGAAGTATTCTTGCCTGAGAATTGAGAACTCAAGCAGTTGCCAGGCTCAGTTACCCGACCCGGCCACGGCGCTGCCTGCCTTGACCACGCCTTTGCCGACCAGCACGGTGGCGTCGACCGCGGTCGATGCCACCGAAACGCCGGCGCCGACGACTGTCGAGGTGACCGCGATCGCGGTGCAGCCGCCCAATGCCGGCAGGCAAACCGCCAGCAGCAGGGCGCCGCGCATCCCTGTAACAGTCGCCGCTTGCATTACACGCCCAGCAGTTCGACGTCGAAAATCAGGGTGGCGTTTGGCGGAATCGCGCCGCCGGCGCCGCGCGAACCGTAGCCCAGCGCCGCCGGGATGATCAGCTTGCGCTTGCCGCCGACTTTCATGCCTTGCACGCCCTGATCCCAACCCTGGATCACGCGGCCGGCGCCCAATGGGAATTCGAATGGGTCGTTGCGGTCCTTGCTGGAATCGAATTTGGCGCCGGCGCTGCCGTCGTCGTTTTGCAGCCAGCCGGTGTAGTGCACAACCACGTTTTGACCCGCGGTCGCCACGGCGCCTTCGCCAACGGTCAATTCTTCGTATTGCAGGCCGGTTTCGGTAGTGATGATGGACATGATGTTCCTTGTTTGTGTCATAAAGAACCTGGAATTGTAGTCCAAGCGCCGCGAAACCGCCATCGATGCGGCTGTCGCGCCAGAAATGCGCGGTTTGCGGGCACCGGCGTTCTGGTGTGTGCAACATTGTTGCCAATAAGGTGTTCAATAACTTCAATCGTGTGCTGCTTTGCACGTAAAATACGGCTTTCCTCCTTACCATTGGTTTTGCCCATGTTCCGCAGTCTACGCCGCCTTGTTTTTTCCAGTATCTGCCTCATCTCCGCGATCAATACGGCGCACGCGGAGGTGGTGGTGGTTCTTAATTCGCGCGATGCGACGGTTCAATTGCTGGACCAGAATACCTATGGCGTGCTGTCGACTTTCCCGGTCGGCAAGGAGCCGCATCATTTGATGGAAACGCCGGACGGCAAGTCGCTGATCGTCGCCAGCTCGGTAGGCAATGAATTGATTTTCCTCGATCCGAAGACCGGCCAGATCCAGCGCCGCATCAAGGATATCCTGGACCCGTACCAGATCGGCTTTTCGCCCGATCAAAAATGGTTTGTGTCGAATTCGCTGCGCCTGGACCGGGTCGACCTGTACCGCTACGACGGCCAGAACCTGACGCTGGCCAAGCGCTTGCCGCTGGCCAAGTTGCCGAGCCACATGGCGTTCAATGACAGCAGCACGATGGTATTCATTACCCAGCAGGGCAGCAATGAAGTCAGCGCGATCGATTTGACCACCCAGACCGTCAAGTGGACCATGAAGGTCGGCCCCGCGCCGGCCGGCATCACGATGACGCCGGATGGCAAGTATTTGTTGGTTGGCATCATGGGCAGCGACTACGTGGAAGTGATCGACTGGAAGACCCAGAAAACCGTCAAGCGCATCAAGGCGGGCGCCGGCACGCACAATTTCCGCGCGCTGGGCGACAAGCGCATGACGTTCGTCTCGAACCGGGTCTCGAACACCATCAATATCATCGACCAGCAAACGCTGGAAAACGTCGGCACCATCAATGTGCCGGGTGGTCCTGACTGCATGGAAATTACGCCGGACGGCAAGACCATGTGGGTGACCTTGCGCTGGATTAAAAAAGTGGCGGTGATCGATATTCCTGGCCGCAAGGTGATCAAGCTGATCCCGGTGGGCCGCTCGCCGCATGGCGTGTATTTCGCGAACCACTCGCCGCGCATGTAGGGCTGGCCATGTCCTTATTCAAAAAAAACGCGCTGGCGCTGCTGGTCATGGCCGCGCTGTTGCCGGCCCAGGCGGCCACCTCGGCCCAGTCCGGCCCGGCCTGCAAGGGCACGATTTATCTGACCTTCGACACCGGCAGCCAGTCGCAGGCGGACTTGATCGCCGAGGTTTTGAAGCGGCACCACATCAAGGCGACGTTTTTCCTGGCCAATGAAAAAACCACGCGTGGCGATTATTCGCTCGATCCTGCGTGGGCGCCCTACTGGAAAGCGCGCGTCGCGGAAGGTCACGCCTTCGGTTCGCATACCTTTGATCATGTGTATTGGCAACGCGATCAAGCGAATGGCTTGATGAATGTCAAACCGCAATTCGGCAAGGATGGCGGCAAGCAGCAGCAATGGAGCGCCGCCCAGTATTGCGAGGAAATCCAGCGGGTCGACCAGCGCTTCCAGCAATTGACCGGCAGCAAGCTCGATCCGCTGTGGCGCGCGCCGGGCGGCAAGATATCGCCGCTGACATTGGCGGCCGGCAAGGCTTGCGGCTACCAGCACGTGGCGTGGGCGCCGGCCGGTTTTTCCGGCGATGAATTGTCGAGTGAAAAATATCCGAACGCGATGCTGCTCAAACGCGCGCTGGCCAATTTGCGCGACGGCGATATTTTCATTGCGCACATGGGCATCTGGTCGCGCAAGGACCCATGGGCGCCGGCCAACCTGGAGGCGTTGATTGTTGGTTTAGAGCAAAAAGGCTTTTGTTTTGCTACCATGCGGGAACATCCTGACTACTCTTCCAAAGTGACCCATCCATGATGCAATTTTTTGCGGACTGGTTTGGCGTGGCGCAAGGCTGGCTGTTCCAAACCATCGTCAATCCGCTGGTCTACCACCTGGGCTTCGGAGAATATACCGAAGAAGCGTTTGAAGGCACCGAGTGGCTGCTGATCGGCATCTGCGAACTGGTCTTGCTGTTCATCGTGCTGCGGCCGCTGGAATCCTGGTTTCCGGCGCAAAAGATGACCGATCCGCGCGCCCGCTGGAATGATTTCATTTACACCGTGCTGCACCGCATCGGCCTGTTTTCGGTGCTGGTGTTTTTCACGCTCGACCCGTTGACGGACAGCCTGGCCGGCTGGCTGCGGCTGGATAATATCCACCCGGTCAACCTGGAAACCTTGTGGCCGGATATCAGTCCGATAGCCAGTTTCCTGCTGTATTTCGTGGTACTGGATTTCTTCGATTACTGGTATCACCGCGCGTCGCATCATTTCGGCTGGTGGTGGGGCTTGCACAGCTTGCATCACAGCCAGCAAAACATGAATTTGTGGAGCGATGACCGCAACCACGTGCTCGACGATGTCATCCGCGACATTTACATGGCCTTGATCGCGCTGGCCATCGGCGTGCCGCCGGGACAATATGTGCTGCTGGTATCGGTGTCGCGCATCTTGCAAAGCTTGCAGCATTCGAATATCCGTTTGCACTTCGGTTATATTGGCGAGCGGCTGCTGATTTCGCCGCGTTTTCACCGCACCCATCACGCGATCGGCGTCGGCCACGAATCGGCCGGCAAGGGCACCCTGGGTGGCTGCAATTTCGGGGTGGTGCTGCCGCTGTGGGATATGCTGTTTCGCACCGCCAATTTTTCCGAGAATTTTGCCGCTACCGGCATCCGCGATCAATTGCCGCGCACCGGCAAGGATGGCGTAACGCGGCCGGGGCGCGATTATGGCTGCGGTTTTTGGCAACAACAATGGCTGGGATTGACCAGGATGTGTGAATATATGAAACGTAAGTCGAACTGATGCGCGCCGTCTTGAACGCCTATGGCAGGGCGCTGTTGTCGCAACTGCATGGCCGGATCTTGCTATTGAGCCTGATTCCTTTTTTATTGTCGGTGGTCTTGTGGGGCGGCTTGCTGTGGTGGGGCTTGCAACCGTTGGTCGACAGCTTGCAAGCGTTGTTCGTCGAACACGAGTGGTTCAAGATCAGCGGCAGCGTGTTGTCCAGTTTCGGGCTGGGCATGCTGAAAACCGTGATCGTGCCGCTGATCGCGATGCTGGTGCTGTTGCCGCTGATGATATTGACGGCGCTGATCTTCATCGGCATCGCCGCGATGCCGGCGATCGCGCGCCATGTCGGCGGCCGCCATTTTCCGTGGCTGGAAAAAAAACGCGGCGGCAGCTTGCTCGGCAGTTTTGTCACTGCGATTTTCGCCTTCCTGGTATTTTTGCTGGCCTGGCTGCTGACCTTGCCGCTGTACGCCGTGCCGCCGCTGGCGCTGGCCGCACATGCGGTGTTGTGGGGCTGGTTGACCTATCGGGTGGTGGCCTACGATGCGCTGGCCGATTACGCCAGCGACGACGAGCGGCGCGCCATCTTGCGCGGACGGCGCTGGCCCTTGCTGGCGATCGGCATGATTTCCGGCGCGGCCGGCGCGGCGCCGGGCTTGCTGTGGATGGGCGGCGTGATGTCGGTGGTGCTGTTTCCATTCCTGGCGGCGCTGGCGATCTGGCTGTACGTGGTGATTTTCATCTTTACCGGTTTATGGTTTCAATATTATTGCCTCGACGCGCTGGCCGCATTGCGCGGCGTGAGCAGCATGATGGATGTGCCCGCCGCCGATGCCTGATGAGGACTGCGGAAAACTGTCGCGAGCAATGCAGGCCAGTAAGAGCCTATCCCAATAGTGAGCGTCTTGTTCTGGCCGCGCATCAGGAGCGCGGACCAGGCGTGAGGAGCAAGCGTGGCGCGCCACGCGACGACGATCAACGCAGTCCCCGTTCCTGAGGAGCGCCAGAAGAGGGCTATTCATCTACTGGAATAGGCTCTACGTGCGCTGCGCAGCAGGTTTTTCGAGGTTTCCTGATACGATGCTGTCATTTTTCTGCTGTATCGTTTCATCAGGCAGTGTCATCAACAGGAATAAACAAGGATAACAAGGGCGGCTATGGCTATCGGTATTTTGATCATCGGTGACGAAATCTTGTCGGGCAGGCGCGCCGACCAGCACTTTTCCAAGGTTGTGCAATTGCTGGCCGCGCGCGGCTTGCAATTGTCGTGGGCGCAATATCTGAGCGACGATACCGAAGGTATCGCCGCTACGCTGAAACGCACCTTCGCCAGCGGCGATATCGTGTTCTCGTTTGGCGGCATCGGCGCCACGCCGGACGACCATACCCGCCAGGCGGCCGCCGATGCGCTCGGCTTGCCGCTGGTCTTGCATGAGCAGGGCAAACGCAACATCCAGCAGCGCATCACCGAGATGGGCCTGGAAGCGGGCATTCCCGCGGATCTCAATACGCCGGAAAACCTGCACCGCCTGAAAATGGCGGAATTCGCCGAAGGCGCCGAGCTGATCCCGAATCCGTATAACAAGATCGCCGGCTTTTCGCTGAAAGAACATTATTTCGTGCCGGGTTTCCCGGTGATGGCGTGGCCGATGATCGAATGGGTGCTCGACACCAAGTATCCGCAGCTGTTCAACCGGGTGCCGCATGCCGAACATGCGCTGCTGGTGTATGAAACCGCCGAGTCGGCGCTGACGCCGCTGATGGTGGCGCTGGAAGCCCAGTTTCCGCTGGTGAAAGTGTTCAGTTTGCCGAGCGTCGGCGACGCCGTCACGCGCCGCCATATCGAATTGGGCGTCAAGGGCGAACCACGGCAGGCCGCACAGGCGTTCGCTGCGATGCGGGCAGAACTCGACCGTTTGCGGGCTGAATACCAGACTATCCAAGAACCTGTCCCTACTGGGATCAGTCCTTAGCCTCGCATGTTTATGCGGTTTTTTGTGCTTCTTGCTGCGGATGGGGATAGCGGCCGGCGATAGCCTCCCCGCGCTGTGCCTCATGTCCGGCGGGAGCCAGTCCGGCATATTGCGCGCCCATCGGCTTGAAGCTGTCCGAGCCCATGTAGATACGCCGGAAACGCAGATAACCGCCGCCCATGTATCCGTTTTCGCGGCCGGTCGGATCCGGATCGATCGCCTCCATCTCCT
>NZ_HG322949.1:4611257-4703710 GCF_000723165.1 Janthinobacterium agaricidamnosum NBRC 102515 = DSM 9628 | reverse complement strand
CTCCAGTTTCAGCGGCACCCCTGCCAGACGGGCGGCGCGGTACATGGTCGCCAGCGTCATGCGCGAGATCAAGTCGCCGCCTTGCGGATCGGTGCCGCGGCCCTGGTCCAGCGGAGAATAACCGCCGCCGATATCGGAGTGCACGCCAGGAAACACAATCTCCTTGCAATTGGGCGGCGTATTGCTCAGGTAAGCCACCGAATCGAGCGGAAAAGAACGCCTTATTTCATGTCCGGACACCAGGTGCAGGCATGCGGTCGGCCCCGGATTGGTCGGTATCCGCAACGACACTTCCGTATCCGACCATGCTCCGTGACCGTCGACGACGACGCTGAGCACAGGCGAGGATGCGGCCAGTCCCACCGACGCGACGGTGTCGAACAGGCCCAGGAAATCGAAGGTGACATCGATCGTGCCCAGGCTCAAGGTTCGGGGCTGCTTGACGGCCTGGCGGTTACTGAGTTTTGCGTCGAGCTGGCACAGCCAGATAAACCAGTTGGCAAAGGATCGCGCTTGCGCCGCACCGCGCGAAAAACCGAACATCGACACGAATATCGCTTGCACCTGGCCTTTATCGCGGCTTTTGCCAGGCATGTCGGCCGGCACGAAAGGCTTCAGCTTGTCGTGCAGTTCTTCCAGGATGGCGGTGAAGGCGGTAGTCAACCCACTGGACGGCCGCACGCCGCTGGGCAGCTTCAGTTTATTAAATTCTTTTGTGAACCTCGCATTGTCCACCAGCGGCGTATCGGTGTAATACCTGTACACATTGTTGACCGCTTCGACCAAGGCCCAGATGATGCGGTTTTCCCCCTTGTAAGCGAACGCCAGGCCACGCGCGCGGTCGCTGGTGAAGGGACTGAAACCTTCGCCGCTATCGCCGACCTCATCGAAACGTGTACCGACACCCGGCACATAGGTGCGGAAAAAGCTCTTGTGATAAGTCGTTTCCAGTTCCGGCCACGCATCGCTGCCATGCGCGTCCTTACCGCCCGGAAAGGCACGGTACAAACGGGCCACATTGCTGTGCGCATGCAGCGGCGCATCCCGCTTCAGATTGTTGTTGGTGCCGTCGAAAAAGAAGCCGAAAAACAGGTTGGCGATGCATGACGGAGGGAAGCCGGGGATGGGGCATTCCCGGCTGAGAGCAAACTTCTCCCAAATAGGCATCTCCTTCTTTTCGTCAAAAAAATGAGAAAAATCCGATGGATCATTTTTAACAAGAGGATAAACATCAGCTAAAAAAGCGGTCATGGATTACGCCCTTCCAAGTATTGAATGGTTTTTTTCTTCGACTCAATTGCTGATTTCAATCTCTCCAACTCCATAGTTGATAAATCACTGGTATCGCCTTGAAGCCCTCTCTCCATAGCGTGTAGCCAATCCTTCTCTCTCTTTATTTTTTCCTGGCGCAACTTCATCCGATACTCCTTCGACGGCACCGGATAGCCTTTGATTTTCCCCGGCCATTCCGGCAAGCTGGGACCATATTTCGACACCACCGCGCCGACACTGCTGTCCTCATACACAATCAGCCATATGTCGCCGGCCTCGCCTTTCGGATACGGTGGAATAGTAACGGTTTCCCTGTGCATGGTCGGATCAGGATAAAACTGATAGGCCACCACGACTTGCAAGTCCGGATGCCATTTTTCCGGAACCTCGAAGCAGCAAATCGTGCCGCCCCCGGAATATGGATTGAGCGCATCGCCACCGCCGCCGCTGTTGGTGTTGCCGGGATTTTCCACGGCGATATAGCCAACCTCGCGCGACGAGTAATTGAGCGACTGGATGCCGCCTGCCATCGCGGCAGATGTGGCGGCGGATAAGGCAGCCGCCAGAACCAGGGCACTGCGGTACTTAACAAGCAGCATGACAGATTCCTTTTCCGGGATAGATTGCTTCATTTTGATTGACCGCTAGCGCCGACCTTGTCGAAACGGCTGTCGTCGGCCAGGCCGACATGCAGCCTGGCCGGGCAGGGAGGTCGGTGCGATCCCGGCCTGGAGCGACAAGACGATATGAGATCGCGCGAGCTAATTGGGTGGACTTGCCCGTCGTCGAACGCTTCGATCAGCAAGCCGTCGGCAGCGCCATGATCAAGCGCCAATACATACAGCCGCGTCGCGCTGCCGTATGCCGCCAGCGCGGAGGAAATCGTGGCGATCAGGTCGCATGACATATCGTTTGCCGCGCTTTCATGGATATTCCACTGTTTCAGTTAGGTAATTTTGTAAATTAAATAATTGTGAAATTGTATTCACGAATTTTTATTATTGATTTTCAATTGAAAGTAAGACAGCATGCTGATTTTTTAATGGATACATAGGGCTGTATCAATAAAAACGTATCAGCAGGCCGTAGAAAATAATTGTGAAGTAATGACGGACAGAACCGGATGCGCGGCAAGGAGTGCGCGGCGCTTTTTCGGGCCGCTATCCGGCCGGCAAATTATTCTTCCCAGGCTCAACTTTTCCTTGCTGTGTACGCTTGCCATGGCGTAGCCGTTGTTTTTTTGCGAAAATCTTAACTGAAGCAAGGTTTTTATGCGTGCTCACCTGTCGCTTGCACGCCGATGTGGTGGAATGGAAGCATGCGCCGAACGCAACCTTGGTGGCACCTCGAAAAACCTGCTGCGCAGCCCACTGCCGGGCCTGCGTTGCTCGCTGTACCTGCGCACAGCTGCGCTACTCGACCCGGCATTGAGCTTGCTCGCGACGGTTTTTCGAGGTGGCTTGAGAGTGCGTGGCGGCACAGTGTACAAGGCAGTGCAGCGAGCATTCACCGTAACAATTACTGACCGCATCCATGACAGAACAAGGCGCACATCTGGCCCACGCCCAAGCCGCCACGGACGCCGACCTGGCTTCCTCGGCGGCGCCTGATAATCCGCCGCCGAAGCGCAAGCGCTTCCGGCGCACCAAGTGGGCGCTGTTCGGCCTGCTGGTCGCCTTGCTGGCCGGGGCCGGGCTATGGGGCGTGCATGAAATGCGCACCTCGACCTTGCAGGCCGAGTTTTTCACGACGCTGGTCGAAAAACTGCAGTACAAGGTCGAGCCGGGCGCCAGTCCCGCCGCATTGATCCGTTTCCCGCAAAACAGCCCGTACGACGAGCGTCTCGGTTATGCCAACTTGCCCGACTATCTGGCCAAGCTGAAAAACCGCGATTACGAAGTCACGTCGCAAGCGCGTTTTTCGCCGAAGATGGTGCAACTGGCCGACATGGGCCTGTTCGCCACTTACCGCGAGAAAACCCGGATCGGCCTGGATATCCTCGATTGCCGCGCCCAGCCGCTGTTCACCGCGCGCTATCCGGAACGCATCTACAGCGATTTCAAGGATACCCCGCCGATCCTGGTGCAAAGCCTGCTGTTCATTGAAAACCGCGAGTTGCTCGATACCCGCTATCCGAAACGCAATCCGGCGGTCGAATGGGACCGCCTCAGCAAGGCGGTGCTGGACAAGGCATTGAACCTGTTCGGCGGCCATCGCGGCGGCGGCGGCAGCACGCTGGCGACCCAGATCGAAAAATACCGCCATTCGGAAGACGGCCGCACCAATTCGATGAAGGACAAGCTGCTGCAAATGATTTCAGCCAGCTTGCGCGCCTACCAGGGCGGCGAAGACACCACCGAAGCGCGGCGCCAGATCGTCGTCGATTACCTGAATACCGTGCCGCTGTCGGCCAAGACCGGCTACGGCGAAGTCAATGGCATCGGCGACGGCATGTGGGTCTGGTACGGCCGCGATTTCGCCGAAGTAAGCCGTGATTTGAAAGGCAAGCTGGACCAGCCGGCCGCCGCGCTGGCCTACAAGCAGGCGCTCAGCCTGCTGATCGCGCAGCGCCGTCCGTCGCATTACCTGGGCGCCGGCGATGAAGACCTGGAAGTGCTGGCCAACAGCCATTTGCGGCTGCTGGCGCAGGCCGGCATCATCACGCCGCAATTGCGCGACCTGGCGCTGGCGCAAAAACTGCACCCGGCCGCGTCGATCGCGGTGCCGTCCGAAGCCTCGACATCGTTTGTGTCGCGCAAGGCGTCTAACGCGGTGCGCAACCATTTGGCCGGCTTGCTGGGAGACAATCGCTTGTATAACCTCGATCGGCTCGACCTGGATGTGGTCAGCACGCTCGATGCGCAGGCGCAAAAGGCCGTCACATCGGTCTTGCGTGAATTGCGCGATCCGGAAGTGGCCAAGAAGGCCGGCCTGACCGGCAAGGGCATGCTGGGCAATGGCGATCCGGCCAATGTGGTGTACAGCTTCACCTTGCTGGAAAAGGGCGACAAGGTCAATTATTTGCGCCTGCAAACCGATAATTTCGACCAGCCGCTCGACATCAACGACGGCGCCAAGCTCGACCTCGGCTCGACCGCCAAGTTGCGCACGCTGGTCAGTTACCTGGATATCGTCGATCAGTTGCACAAGCGGTATGGCGGCATGGATGGGGTCCAGTTGAACCAGGCCGTGGTCGACCCGAAAGACATGATTTCGCTGTGGGCGATCGCTTACTTCAAGGCGCTTCCGGTCGGCGCGGCACGCAATTTGCCGGCCATGCTGGCGGCGGCGATGGAGCGCAAATATTCCGGCAATCCGGGCGAGGGTTTTTTCACCGGCGGCGGCTTGCATCATTTCGGCAACTTCTCGAAACTGGACGACAGCCGCATCCTGACCGTGCAGCAGGCGCTGCGCCAGTCGACCAACCTGGTGTTCGTGCGCCTGATGCGCGACGTGGCGCGCTTCTACATGTTCCAGTCGCCGACCTCGTCGGCGTCGTTGCTGGCCGATGCCGACGATCCGCGCCGGGCCGAATACCTGAGCCGTTTCGCCGACAAGGAAGGGCGCGAATTCCTGCACCGCTTCTACCAGAAATACAAGGGCAAGAGCGTCGACGAGCAAGAGAAAATCTTGCTGGCCAGCATACGGCCGACGCCGGTGCGGCTGGCCAATATTTATCGCAGCATCGCGCCGCAAGCCAGCCTGGAGCAATTTGCCGCCTTCCTCGGCGCCAACTTGCCGTCGCAAAACGAAGTGCCGCCGGAACGCATCGCCAGGATGTACCAGCAATATGCGATGGAAAACTGGTCGCTGGCCGACCGCGGCTACCTGGCCAATGTGCATCCGCTGGAATTGTGGATGGTCGCTTATTTGCGCACCCACGAAGGGTCGACGCTGACGCAAATGGTCGCGGCCAGCGAGAAGGAGCGCCAGGAAGTCTATAAATGGCTGTTCAATACGCACCGCAAGCATGCGCAGGACCGGCGCATCGCCGGCTTGCTGGAAGTCGAAGCCTTCCTCGAAATCCACCGCCAGTGGAAAAAGATGGGCTATCCATTCGATTCGCTGGTGCCGTCGTACGCGACCACGCTGGGCGCTTCGGCCGACCGGCCGGCGGCGCTGGCCGAATTGATGGGCATCATCATCAACGGCGGCGTGCGCAAGCCGGGCCAGCGCATCGACTCGCTGCATTTCGCGCCCGGCACGCCGTACGACACCACCGTCAAGCGCAGCGACAAGGTGTTGGGCGAACAGGTGCTGGCGCCGGAGGTGGCGCGCGCGGTGGCCAGCGCGATCCGCGAAGTGGTGTCGGACGGCACCGCCAAGCGCGTCAAGAACGCCTTCGTGCAAGCGGACGGCAGCGTGATTCCGGTGGGCGGCAAGACCGGTACCGGCGACCAGCGTTTCGACGTGTACGGCGCCGGCGGACGCTTGATCGAGTCGCGTTATGTGAACCGCTCGGCGACGTTTGTGTTCAACATCGGCGAACGTTTCTTTGGCAGCATGACCGCGTATGTGCGCGGCCCGGAATCGAAGAACTACGATTTCACCAGCGCGCTGCCGGTGCAATTGCTGGTGGTGCTGGCGCCGAGCCTGATGCCGCTGATCGAACCGCCGGCCAGTGCCGACACTGCGCTGCAGCAGTGCGGCAAATAAAGTCCTGAGCGCTTGACAAGACGTTCAGGGCAGGCCGTTGCGGCCATATTCGAGGAAGCCCGGGCGCTTGCTCAGGCGCTCGTAATAGGCCGCCACCGCCGGCGCGTCCGGCCGCGTGATCGGCGTCATCAGCCAGCGGTTGACCGACAGTCCCAGCACCACGTCGGCCAGCGTAAAACTGTCGCCGGCGACAAATGCGCGCCCCTGCGCCAAGTGGCGCTCCAGGATGCCGATATGCTTGTTCCAGTTGGCCACGCCGGCCGCCAGATCGGCCGGATCCTGGTGGGCCGGGCTGTTCTTTACCAGCGACATGAAGGCGTAACGCCAGGAATTGTTCAAGTCGGCTAATTGCCAGTCCATCCATTGCTCGACCAGCGCGCGCGCTTTCGGCTCGGCCGGCAGCAAGTCGTCGCGGCCGTGGCGGGCGCTCAGGTAGCGGCAAATCGCATTCGATTCCCACAACACAAAATCGTCATCCAGGATCACCGGCACCATCGCATTCGGATTCAATTGCACGAACGACGCTTCGCCGGTCGAGCGAAAACCCGCGCCCCAGTCTTCGCGCTCGAACGGGACGCCGATTTCTTCACAAGTCCACAACACCTTGCGCACATTGATGGATGCCGCCTTGCCCAGAATTTTTAACACAATGTTCTCCCGTGATGGTTTTTATATACTGTATCTCAAGTGATGTGGCGCTGTCTGCGTTAATCGTCCTTGCATAGTTGAATAATTGTTGGCATCGTGTGTAGCCATGAAACCTATGCACCGCACCATGTCCAAAATCCTGGCGTTCAGCCGCTTTTCCTTGCGCGACCTGCTGGTCACGGCGGGGCCGACCATCTTGCTGATTGCCGCCATTTGCGGCCTCGCGTACTGGCTGGTCGACCCGGCGCCGCCGAAACAGGTGACCTTGTCGACCGGCCAGGAAAACAGCGCCTACGAAGAATTCGGCAAGAAATACGCGGCCGCGCTGGCCCGGCACGGCATCAAGGTGGCCTTAAAACCGTCGCTGGGATCGCTGGAAAATTTGCAGCGGCTGAACCAGGGCGCGGTCGATATCGCGTTTGTGCAAAGCGGTTCGACCGAACAGCAGGAAGCCGAACGGCGCGGCCTGATTTCGCTGGGCAGCCTGTTCACCGAACCGGTCTGGCTGTTCCTGCGCGAAGATCTGGCCGTCACCCAGTTGACGCAATTGAAGGGCTTGAAGATCAACCTGGGGCCGGAAGGCACCGGCGTGCCGGGATTGTTCCGGCAAGTGCTGGCGGTGAACGGCGTCGAAGCGAAGGATTTGAGCGTCAGCACGCTGCAAAACACGCCGGCCACGGTGGAATTGCTGGAAGGACGCATCGACGGCCTGGTCTTCAGTTCCGCACCGGAAGCGCCGCTGATCCAGATGCTGCTGCAAACCCCGGGCATCAAGCTGTTCGACTTTGTGCAGGCCGAGGCCTACACGCGCCGCTTGCCATTCCTGACCCATGTGGTGCTGCCGCGCGGCATCGTCGACCTGGGGCGCGACTTGCCGGCCCAGGATTATCATTTGATCGCGCCGACCGCCACGCTGGTGGCGCGCGAAGACGTGCATCCGGCGCTGATCGACCTGTTCGTGCAAGCCGCCGGACAGATCCACGGCGGCACCGGCTGGTTCCAGCAGCAAGGCCAATTTCCGTCGCCGCGTTATACCGAGATACCGGTGGCGCGCGAGGCGGCCAAGTATTACAAGGATGGTCCGCCTATGCTGCAGCGCTATATGAGTTTCTGGCTAGCCAATTTCTTCGACCGCATGTGGGTGCTGGTGGTGGCGCTGGGCGCGTTGATACTGCCGCTGTCGCGCGTGGTGCCGCCGCTGTACGTGTGGCGCATCCGTTCGCGGCTGTACCGCTGGTACGGCCAGTTGCGCAGCGTCGAGCAGGCGCTGGAGCAAGCGGCAGGGGCGCAGCGCAGCGAGATTTATGCGGAGCAATTGAAACGCCTGGACCAGATCGAGGAGCTGGTCAACCAGATCTCGATCCCGCTCTCGTTCGCCGACAGCTTGTACGCCTTGCGCAGCCATATCAATTTTGTCCGCAAGCGCATCTTCAGCTTGCAGGGCCATCCGGTGCCGGACGGCGTGCAGGTGGTGTGATGGGTTCAGTTGGCCATGAAGGGAAAAAAACCCTACATCTTCAAGCGCCCAGCCAAGGTAACTCCGCCTTGCACCAGCCGCCGACATGCTTGCGGTGGCCATGTTCATCCTTGTCGCCTTCGAAGCCTTCCAGGATATCGTAGCAATGCCGGTAGCCGTTTTCGGTGGCCAGCCTGGCGGCGTGGCGCGAGCGCACGCCGGAGCGGCACAGGAACAGCAGCACCTGATCGTGGGTGGCGCTGGCCGCCAGTTGCGCCAGGAAGTCGGGATTGGCGACGCCGCCCGGGTAAGTGCTCCATTGCACCGCACCATGCTGGGCTTCGGCGATGGCCGGCCGGCCGATCCAGTCGCGCTCGGCATTGGTGCGCACGTCGATCAATTTGACGTTGCTGTCGGCTTGCAGCAAGGCGTAGGCCTCTTGTGGCGTGACGGCGCCGGCGTACGGCGTGGCGGCTGCCACGCCGCGATCATGTGCGGCGGCCAGGATGTCGTTGCTGCTAGTCATGGTGCTCTCCGGTTGGTGGATGGATCAATCAATTATAGTGCGTGACGATGGTGCGCGAAGCTTTGCACCATGGCCTTGCATTTTGTCGACTTTCTTCAAAAATGCACAATAATAGTGCGTTATTCGTTTTCCGCACTTGTTTAGTGCAATTCTGATGCGGTGCAAATTGGTGCGGAAAATATCCTGGTGCAAAAATAGGCCAGTATTTTCAGGCAGTTGCCGCCATCCCTGAAGTTTGCCAGAAGCTGCCAGAAGCTGGCATGGAATCTGCTATCATTTCGTTTGAGTTTTGGTCGCACGCAATGTTTGCTTCGTGCTGCATTAACAACCCGGAAGCACTTGGTCGGCTCACCCCACATTCATTTAGGAGATACGCATGGCAATGACAGCCGCAGAAGTCTTGAAGATGGTTAAAGACAACGAAGTCAAATTCGTTGATTTCCGCTTTGCCGATACCCGTGGTAAAGAGCAGCACGTGACGGTTCCCGTGTCGCACTTCGATATGGACAAGTTCGAATCCGGTCACGCTTTCGACGGTTCGTCGATCGCCGGCTGGAAAGGCATTGAAGCTTCGGACATGCTGCTGATGCCAGATCCTAATACGGCCAACATCGACCCGTTCATGGAAGAAACCACCCTGTTCATGCAGTGCGACGTGATCGAACCGTCGGACGGCAAGGGTTACGACCGCGATCCGCGCTCGATCGCCAAGCGCGCTGAAGCGTACTTGAAATCGTCCGGCATCGGCGACACCGCTTATTTCGGTCCAGAACCAGAATTCTTTATCTTCGACAACGTCCGCTGGAAAATCGACATGTCGGGCTGCTTCGTCAAGATCGGTTCCGACGAAGGTTCCTGGTCGACCGGCAAGGATATCGAAGGCGGCAACAGCGGCCATCGTCCTACCGTCAAGGGCGGCTACTTCCCGGTTCCTCCAGTCGACAGCTTCCAGGACATGCGTTCGGAAATGTGCCTGATCCTGGAATCGCTGGGCATCCCGGTCGAAGTGCACCACCACGAAGTGGCTGGCGCTGGCCAAAACGAAATCGGCACCAAGTTCTCGACGCTGGTCGAGCGCGCCGACTGGACCCAGAACCTGAAATACGTGGTCTGGAACGTGGCCCACAGCTATGGCAAGACCGCCACCTTCATGCCTAAACCTATCGTTGGCGACAACGGTTCCGGCATGCACGTGCATCAATCCGTATGGAAAGATGGCAAAAACCTGTTCGCCGGCGACGGTTATGCCGGCCTGTCCGATTTCGCGCTGTACTATATCGGCGGCATCATCAAGCACGCCAAGGCCTTGAACGCGATCACCAACCCAGGCACCAACTCGTACAAACGCCTGGTGCCAGGCTACGAAGCGCCAGTAAAACTGGCGTACTCGGCGAAGAACCGTTCCGCATCGATCCGTATTCCGCACGTCGCCAATCCAAAAGGCCGCCGCGTCGAAGCGCGTTTCCCGGATCCACTGGCCAACCCATACCTGTGCTTCGCAGCCTTGCTGATGGCTGGCCTGGACGGCGTTGCCAACAAGATCCATCCGGGCGAAGCCGCATCGAAAGATCTGTACCATCTGCCGCCTGAGGAAGATGCACTGATCCCTACCGTCTGCGCCTCGCTGGAAGAAGCGCTGGATGCGCTGAACAAGGACCGCGAATTCCTGACACGCGGCGGTGTATTCAGCGATTCGATGATCGACGCTTACATCGAATTGAAAATGCAGGACGTGCAGCGCATGCGCATGACCACGCATCCTGCTGAATTCGATATGTACTACTCGCTGTAATCATGATGGGCCGGTGTCACACCGGCGCGGACAGCAAGAACGCGAGGCGGACTACGGTTTCCTCGCGTTTTTTTATGGCTGTCAGGGTTTCCTGTTGTATATTCAGCGTGAACGGAGTCGTCGCGCGTGGCCGCGATTCATGCTGACAAGGAAGACAAGCGGATTGAACAAGCAAAACATCGTGGCGCTATGGATGTCGCTGGCGGCGCTGGCCGGGCTGGTTGCCCCTGCAGTGGCGCACGCCGAAGGGGAAATTTACCTGTGCGTCGACGCCAACGGCCAAAAGGAATTGACCGATACCAACCGCAAAGGCAAGTGCAAGGCGCTCGATTTGCCGGCGGCGATCCCGGCGCCGCCGAAGCGCAGCGGTCCCGCTGCCTCATCCGCGCGCGGCCCGGCGGCGGCCGGACCTGCGGCGTCGCCGGGCGACTTCCCGAAAGTCGACAGCGCCGAGCAAAAGGCGCGCGACAACGACCGGCGCCAGATCTTGCTCGATGAGTTGCGCAGCGAGGAAGCCAAGCTGGCGGCGCTGAAAAAGGACTACAACAATGGCGAGCCGGAACGTAATGGGAATGAGCGTAATTACGCCAAATACCAGGAGCGGGTGGCTTTAATGAAAGACAACGTCAGCCGGGCGGAGAAAAACGTCGAGGCTTTGAAACGCGAGATTGCGAATATCCGATGACTGCTGTGCATCCCCATGAAGCCAAACTGGCCGGCCTGCAATGGCTGGCGTCGGCGGTAATCCTGCTCGACGCCGGCGGTCATATCGACTATGCCAATCCGGCGGCGGAAAACTTGCTGGAAAGTTCGCTGAAAGCGCTGTCGCGCCAAAAGCTGACGTCGCTGTTTTCGAATCCCGAGGAATTGGCGGCGATTTGCCTGCAGGCGCAGGAACATAAATTTTCCGACCTGCGCCAGGATTTGACGCTGGAACGCAGCGGCCGCGATCCATTGCACGTGCATAGCATCATCAGCGCGCTGGACGATCCGGCCAATGCGGTCCTGATCGAATTGCGCGAAAACGTGCAGCAACTGAAGCTGGACCGCGAAGAGCGCATCCTCGACCAAAGCCAGGTCCACAAGGAGCTGATCCGCAACCTGGCCCATGAAATCAAGAATCCGCTGGGCGGCATCCGCGGCGCGGCGCAATTGCTGGAAATGGAATTGCCGGCGCTGCACCTGACCGCGCTGCGCGAATATACCCAGGTCATCATCAAGGAAGCCGACCGCCTGCAAACCCTGGTCGACCGCCTGCTGGCGCCGCACCGCCGGCCGCATATCGTCGGCGACGTGAATATCCATGAAGTGTGCGAACGGGTGCGCAGCCTGATCCTGGCCGAGTTTCCCAGCGGCTTGACGATCTTGCGCGATTACGATGCGTCGATCCCCGAGTTTCGCGGCGACAAGGAACAATTGATACAAACCGTGCTCAACATCGCACACAACGCGGCCCAGGCTTTGTCGGAACGCATCGACACCGGCGATGCCGAGCTGGTTTTCAAGACCCGGGTGGCGCGCCAGGTGACCTTGGCCAAGGTCCGTTACGGGCTGGCATTAGACTTGCATATCATCGACAATGGACCGGGCATCTCGCCGCAGATCCGCGACCGTATTTTCTATCCGCTGGTATCGGGCAGGGAAGGCGGCAGCGGTTTGGGATTGACGCTGGCACAAACTTTCGTGCAGCAGCATATGGGCGTGATCGAGTGCGAGAGCCGGCCTGGATATACCGATTTCAGGATCGTTTTACCCTTGCCATAAGCGGGGGGGCCGCCCTGGATTCGTATCCCATCAAATGAAATCCATATTGCGGGACGCAGACACTAATGAAGCCAATCTGGATCGTAGACGACGACGAATCAATCCGCTGGGTGCTGGAAAAAGCGCTGGCGCGTGAAAACCTCGCCACCAAGAGTTTTGCCAATGCGCGCGATGCGATCGCCGCACTCGAATTCGACACGCCGCAAGTGCTGGTGTCGGATATCCGCATGCCCGGCGCTTCCGGGCTGGAATTGCTGCAAACCGTCAAGTCGCGCTTTCCGGGCTTGCCGGTGATCATCATCACGGCCTTTTCCGACCTCGATTCGGCGGTCGCGGCGTTCCAGGGCGGCGCTTTCGAATACCTGGCCAAGCCGTTCGACATCGACAAGGCGGTCGAACTGATACGCCGCGCGCTCGATGAAAGCCTGCGCGAAACCAGCGTCGAGTCCGGTCCCAGCGAAACGCCGGAAATCCTCGGCCAGGCACCCGCCATGCAAGAGGTTTTTCGCGCCATCGGCCGGCTGTCGCAATCGAATGTGACGGTGCTGATCACCGGCGAATCGGGCACCGGCAAGGAATTGGTGGCGCGCGCGCTGCACAAGCACAGTCCGCGCGCGGCGCAACCGTTTATCGCCCTGAACACGGCGGCGATTCCCAAGGATTTGCTGGAATCGGAACTGTTCGGCCATGAGCGCGGCGCGTTTACCGGCGCGCAAACCACCCGCCGCGGCCGTTTCGAGCAAGCCGAGAATGGTACTTTGTTCCTGGATGAAATCGGCGACATGCCATTTGACTTGCAAACCCGTTTGCTGCGGGTACTGTCGGACGGCCATTTCTACCGCGTCGGCGGCCATCAGCCCTTGAAAGCCAATGTGCGGGTGATTACCGCGACGCACCAAAACCTGGAACAGCGCGTGCGCGATGGCTTGTTTCGCGAAGACTTGTATCACCGCCTGAATGTGATCCGCTTGCGCCTGCCCAGTTTGAGGGAGCGCCGTGAAGATATCCCCATTTTGGTGCGTCACTTCCTGGTGCAAAGCGCGCGCCAGCTGGGTGTCGAAGCGAAGCGCATGAGCGAATCGACGATGCACTTCCTCAGCGGCCTGGACTTGCCGGGCAATGTGCGCCAGCTGGAAAACCTGTGCAACTGGATCACCGTGATGGCGCCGGGGCAAACCGTCGAAATCAAGGACTTGCCGCTGGAATTGACCCAGGGCCAGGAGGTGCCGGCCGCGCTGTCGCTGCCTGACGGTGGCCACGCCGCGCCTGCCGGAGCCGGGCATGGCCATGCGGCGGGCGGCATGGTGTTCGATGCGGCGGCGCCGGCCAACGGCACCGCGCCGGGCTGGATCGGCTTGCTGGAATTGCAGGCCGCCAGCATGCTCAGCGCCGGCCAGCCGGAAGTGATGGCGCTGCTGGGCCGCCAATTCGAGTCGGCGCTGATCAAGACCGCACTGAAGCATACCCACGGCCGCAAGAACGATGCGGCGGTCCGGCTGGGCATCGGCCGCAACACCATCACCCGCAAGATCGCCGAACTGGGCATCGACGGCGCCAAGGACGACTGATCCCGCAGGCCGGCGCTGCGCCGGCCTGCGCTCCGCTTCCAAATTTCCTCCGATCAGGTAAGCTCTTGCTTGCCGGGCGCGCTACTCCTATCCGCGCGCCCATTTTTGATGGAATTTGTATGCTGATCAATTGCGTGGCCTATCAGGACGGTAAAAAACTGGCCGACATTCCGATCGAAGCAATCAGCGATTACGTCGAACGCCCCGATTGTTTCGTCTGGGTCGCGTTGCGCGATGCGCAGCCGGAAGAACTGAAACAGATGCAGCAAGAGTTCAACCTGCACGAGCTGGCGGTGGAAGACGCCCAGCGCGGTCACCAGCGCCCCAAGATCGAGGAATACGGCGATTCGCTGTTTGCGGTGGTGCAGACGGTGGAAATGGTCGGCGACGAGCTGGTGCTGGGCGAAGTCGATATCTTTGTCGGCGAGAATTATGTGTTGTCGGCACGCAGCCATAGTTCGCAGGGTTTCCTCGGCGTGCGCGCGCGCGCCGAACACGAGCCGCATTTGCTGCGCCAGGGTTCGGCTTTTGTGCTGTATGCGTTGATGGATGCGGTGGTCGACCGGTATTTCCCGGTGGTCGATGCGCTGGAATCGGAACTGGAATTGATCGAGGACCGGATTTTCGACCGCGGCTCGGAACGCGACAATATCGAACGCCTGTACCAGTTGAAACGCAAGATCATGGTGCTGCGCCACGTGGTCGGCCCGCTGATGGAAGCGGTCGGCAAGCTGCATGGCGGGCGGGTGCCGCCGATGTGCCGCGATACCCAGGATTATTTCCGCGACGTGCACGACCACCTGTACCGCATCAACGGCACGCTCGACACCATCCGCGACACCATCGGCACGGCAATCCAGGTGAACCTGTCGATGGTCGCCATCGATGAGAGCGAAGTCAACAAGCAGTTGGCGGCGTGGGCCGCGATCTTCGCGATCTTCACCGCCTTCGCCGGCGTGTGGGGCATGAACTTCAAGCTGATGCCGGAACTGGAATGGAAATACGGCTATCCGGCCGCGGTGCTGGTGATGGTCAGCGTGTGCGGTTATTTGTATTACCGCTTCAAGCGCTCCGGATGGTTGTAAAAAAATTAGCAATAATGTATTCGACGATAATATTTTGAGATACAATCATGGTTGACCGTCCGCAGCACCGATTCAGCTTGCATGACGGAAATTGGCGGCGCCCAGGCGCCGTCCATCTCGTCCCTTTCTATCGTGATATAGACCTCCAGGCCGCGTCGTGGATACCAGCCGCACTCCCAGCTCTCCAGCAGATCGTGCGTTGTTCGACGCCGAGCGCCGGGCGCAGCTGGAGGAAGCGTTGCTGGCTGCGCAAACTCAGCTGATCGAGCAAGAGCCGATGGCGGCGCTGGGCGCGCTGGTGGCCGGCGTCGCGCATGACGTCAATACGCCGGTCGGCGTGGCGCTGACGGCCGCGTCCAGCATGGGCAGTTATGCCGACCAGATGCTGGCCTTGCTGGGCGGCGAGAAAGTCAGCCGTTCCGAATTGAGCGCCTTGAGCGGCAAATTGAAGGAAGCGGCGCAACTGGTCGAGCGCAACCTGGCGCGGGCCGCGGAATTGATCGGCAATTTCAAGCAGTTGGCGGTCGACCAGGGCAGCGACTATATGGCCGAGCTGGCGCTGCGCGAGTATGTGGCCGGGGTGGTGTTGGCGCACAGTCCTGAATTGAACAGGGCCGCGCTGCGCGTCGAACTCGATATCGACGCTGCGTGCAAGGTGTGCCTGCCGGCTGGCAAGACGGGGCAGATCTTGTCGAACCTGTTGATGAACAGCGTGCGTCACGGCTATCCGGATGGCGGCCCCGGTGTGATCCGCATCGCGGCGGGTAGTCAAACAGGCGCGGCTGGCGAATGGCTGCTGCTGGAGTTTGCCGACGATGGCGTTGGCCTGGCGCCGGAGGTGCGCGCACGCTTGTTCGAACCGTTTTTCACGACCACCCGCGGCCAGGGCGGTTCGGGGCTGGGCATGCATATCATCCACACCATCGTGCAGCAGCTGGGCGGTGAGGTGTGGGCTGTGGAAAGCCCCGGTTGCCGCATCCGGATGCGCCTGCCGCTGGTCTGTCAGGCGTAAAAAAACGCCCGGGAAAACTGCTCCCGGGCGTTGTGCCAAGCCAGCTTGCTATTGCCGCTTAGAAGTTATACGAGCCACGCATGTAGAACGTGCGGCCGGTCGGGTCGGTAAAGCGCGGGTCGAAGCCAGCCTGGAAGGTATCGGTCTGGTAGCTCAACGGAGGATCGCGGTCGAACAGATTACGCACGCCCGCGGTCAGCGTGAAGTTCTTGAACGCCTTCCAGGAGCCGTAACCGTCGAACGTGGTGTACGACGCGACGACGTTGTTGGTGGTGTTGAAATCCGTCTGTGCATCGACATAACCGGATTTGTAATGCGCGGCCAGACCGGCGCCGAAATCACCCTTGTTCCAGTTCAGGGTGATATTGTTTTGCCAGCGGAACACCGGGCCGTTTTTACCGGTGTAAGCGCCTACGCCCTGCACCCAGTCGCCGCCTTCGCTATTCTGGTATTCATACTTGTGGACATAGGTTGCGTTCATCACCACCGAGTAATCGCCCCAGGCAGCCGAACGCCAGCGATAGTTGGCGCCCAGGTCGACGCCGTTGGTCTTGACGCCGCCCAGGTTCAGGTCGCGCTGGTCGACATAACCGCAAGTGGCCGGATCAGGACATTGCGAACCGTCGGTAGCCAGGTCGCCGGTGGCAGTGCGGTGATAGGTGCCGGCATACTGGGCCGGATTGGCGAAGATGTCATTTTCGCTCAGGTAGTTGATCGAGTGCTTCAGTTCGATGGCCCACAAATCGGCGCTCAGCGTCAGGTTGTTGATAGGCTCGACAACGATACCCAGAGTCGCATTTTGCGATTTCTCAGGCTGCAGGTTGGCATTGCCGCCACGCAGCGCCTGAAATTGCTGGCCGCAATTGTCTGCCCTTGATTTGCCTGGAATGGGTACGCCGCCAGGGCAATTGACCGGATCGTTCTGTTGCGCAGAGATATTGGTATACACCGGCGCCGAATGCAGTTCATACAGCGATGGAGCGCGGAATCCTGTCGAATAGGAACCGCGCAGCAAGACTTGCTTGTTCGGCTGCAGACGGAAACTGAGTTTCGGGTTGGTGGTGCTGCCGAAATCGCTGTACTTGTCGTAACGTACGGCGGCGGTCACATCCAGCATTTTGGTGATCGGCACGTTCAATTCGGTAAACAACGCTGAAACGTTGCGTGAACCGGTGTTGTTGGTGTTCGGATCGAGGCCATTGCTGGCGATGACTTTTTGCGCCAATACCGGCTCGGCCACGTCCGTGAAGCTTTCGTGGCTGGTTTGTGCACCGACCGCCAGCGCAGCAGGACGGCCGGCGCCCAGCCAGTCGCCCACTTCGCGGCTGGCGTTGAAGTCGATGCCGGTGGTCTTTCCTTTGGCGGTCTGCAGCGAGCCGCTGACCGCCGCGCTGTTCAGCAATGCCGTGCCGGCCGCGTCTTGCGGGCCGTACGGGTTGATCACGCCGTCGCGCACGCCTTTGCCGATGATGTCGCCATCGCTATAGCCGTAGATGTTTTCCTGGACCTTGTTTTCATTGTAGGTCAGCGCTGTATTGTAATCCCAGCCAGCCAGCACGCCGGTCAGTGAAACGACCAGGCGTTGTTGCTTGTTGATGCTTTCATCGGTGCGCGAGCCATTCGGCAAGTCGCGCCATTTGGTTTTGACAAAACCAGGCTGTGCGCCATCCGGCATATTTGCCACGGTGAAATTCGGATCCAGTGGAATGTTCGGCGTGAAGTTGCCATTGCCGGGATAGTAAGGATTCAGCGTGCCGTCAGGACGCCGGATATTTTGTATCAGGGCGCCGTATGGCACAGGCGCGACCAGGCTTTGCACCTTGCTTTGGCTGGCCAGGTATTCAATGCCCAGTTCATGGTTTTCATTGAGTTTCAGCGTGCCCTTGATCAAGCCGGTGGTGCGCTCGCTTTTCGGCACATAATCGACGAAGCTCGAGGTCGTTTCCTGGCAGCCGCTGCCGCCATCTGAAATCAGGTTCGGAGCGCTGGCGCAGTTGCCACCCAGCGGGTTGCCGCTGCTGCCGCCCTGGGAGTAATTGGCAGGGCTCGGGCTTTGCGACAAGCCGCCCGCATAACGGGTGTTGAACGGGCGCTGGGTACCGCCGATGCGGTGCTGTTCCTGGTGGTCGACCACGGCGAATACATTGAAGCCGTCCTTGGCCATGTCGCCGATGCCGTAGGCGATGTTGGCGTTATTGCTGGAGCCGCCAGCGCGTTGCGGCGTATCGCCGCCGATGGTCACCACGCCGCCCTGGAAATCCTTGCGGGTGATAAAGTTGATCACGCCGCCGACCGCATCGCTGCCGTACAGCGAGGATGCGCCGTCGCGCAATACTTCGACGCGCTCGAGCGCGGCGAACGGAATCAGGTTCAAGTCGGGCGCCGAGCTGTCCAGCGCATTATTGGCCAGGCGGCGGCCGTTCAGCAAGACCAGCGTCTTGTTGGCGCCGATGCCGCGCAAGTCGGCGAACGAGGCGCCTCCAGTGCCGCTGCCCACAGATTGGCTGGTGCCTTGCGTCGATTGGGCGGCACTCAGGTTGGCCATCACTTGTTCGATGGTGGTGACGCCATTTTTTTTCAGGTCGTCCATCTTGATCACGGTGACCGGTACCGAGGTTTCGGCATCAATGCGTTTGATTGCCGAACCGGTAATTTCCACGCGTTGAACCGGCGCATCTTCGGCCATCGCGGGGTGGGCCAGCAGACCCAGGCTTGCTACCACGGCGCCGCTGGAAAACATCAGGCGCAGCGAACGCGACAACACAGTTTCCATCATCATATCTATCACTCCGGGGGAGAATTTTTATTGGCTTATATGCAAAATTTTTTCATGAACTTGCAACTGATCTTCTCGTCTGAGAATGGATGAGAAATCAGTTTGTTCATGAAACCACTGGTCGAGATTGGCTGTCAAACGGCCGGATTTTTCTCGACACGTGAAAAGTTATTAAAGAGAAAGACAATCGGCGGATTTGATGATGGATGTAACATATAAATACAATTAGTAACAAAATCTTACATGTCATTCGATTCTTTTTTGATTACTTTTTTTGTTAATAATTTATATCGATTAATTTGTTTTTCATTGGGAAAAAGGGAAATGCAGAGACGGTAAAAAAACAAGATGTATTAAGCTGCTAATAGCTGGGAAACACGATTTTTCGCGTATTTTGTAACAGTATTGTCACAATAGGGAAAGTGATGTGGAAACACCACAAAATGAAAAAATGATGTTTTATTTGAATGTCAATAGAGCATTTTCCTTGTGGATGCGTCTGTTTCGCAACTAAGAGTTAATGCCTTCCCGACTACTGCCGGACATGCATTTTGGGAATAGGGATAAAGAATGTAACAGTGCATACCTGCGGCTAATTTGTACTACGAGGCGCATCCGGGACGTTGGGGCGCATGCATATCATCCAGACCATTGTGTAAGGGCTGGGGGCCGCGAGCAGGCCTGGAAGGTACTCGGCAGGTACATCAGGATCCGTCTGTCGACGGTGTATACATCATAAAAAAACGCCCGGAAAAATTGTTCCCGGGCGTTGTGCTAAGTCATCAGCCGAGGCTGCTACTGATTAGAAGCTATATGAGCCGCGCAGGTAGAACGTGCGGCCGGTTGGATCGGAAAAACGTGGATCGTAGCCAGCCTGGAATGCATCGGTCTGGTAGCTCAGCGGAGGATCGCGGTCGAACAGATTGCGCACCCCTGCGGTTAACGTGAAGCCTTTGAACGCCGTCCATGAACCATAACCGTCAAACGTGGTGTACGAAGCGACAACGTTGTTAGTCTTGTTGAACTGAGTCTGTGCATCGACATAGCCGGATTTGTAATGCGCGGCCAGACCGGCACCGAAATCACCCTTGTTCCAGTTCAGGGTGATATTGTTTTGCCAGCGGAATACAGGACCATTTTTGCCGGTGTATGCGCCTACGCCTTGAACCCAGTCACCGCCTTCGGTATTCTGGTATTGATATTTATGCACGTAGGTTGCGTTCATTGCCACCGCATAAGTACCCCAGGCGGCTGAACGCCAACGGTAGGTGCTGCCCAGATCGACGCCATTGGTCTGCACGCCGCCCAGGTTCAGGTTACGCTGATCGATATAGCCGCAAGTGGCTGGATCAGGGCATTGCGAACCGTCGGTAGCCAGGTCGCCGGAAGCATTACGGTGATAGGTGCTGGCGTACTGGGTCGGATTGGCGAAAATATCATTTTCGCTCAAGAAGCTGATCGAATGTTTCAGCTCGATGGCCCACAAATCAGCGCTGACGGTCAGGTTGTTGATCGGTTCGATCACAATGCCGAGGGTCGCATTTTTCGATTTTTCCGGGTTCAGGTTTTTATTACCGCCAATCATGGCTTGAAATTGCTGGTTGCAATTTGCGGCCCGTGGTTTGCCTGGCGCGGGCACACCGCCAGGGCAATTGACCGGATCGTTCTGTTGCGACACGCTGGTGAACGTCGGCGCCGAATACAATTCATACAGCGATGGAGCACGGAAGCCCGTCGAATACGAACCGCGCAGCAAGACTTGTTTGTTCGGTTGCAGGCGGAAACTGACTTTCGGGTTGGTGGTGCTACCGAAATCGCTGTACTTGTCGTAACGTACGGCGGCGGTCACATCCAGCATTTTGGTGATCGGCACGTTCAATTCGCTGAACAAAGCTGAAACGTTGCGTGAACCCGTATTGTTGGTGTTTGGGTCAATCCCGGTGCTGGCGATGACTTTTGCTGCCAGTACAGGGTCGGCTGTATTGGTGAAGCTCTCATGGCTGGTTTGTGCACCGATTGCCAGCGCAGCAGGGCGGCCGGCGCCCAGCCAGTCGCTCAATTCGCGGCTGGCGTTGAAATCGGCGCCGGTGGTGGTGCCTTTGGCACTTTGCACCCGGCCGCTTAGCGCGGCGCTGTTCAGCAATGCGGTACCGGCAGCGTCTTGCGGACCGTACGGATTGATCACGCCGTCGCGCACGCCCTTGGTGATGATGCCGCCATCGCTATAGCCGTACAGGTTTTCATCGACCTTGTTTTCATTGTAGGTCAGCGCCGCATTGTAATCCCAGCCAGCCAGCACGCCGGTCAGCGAAACGACCAGGCGTTGTTGCTTGTTGATGTTTTCATCGCTACGTGTGCCATTTGGCAAGTCGCGCCATTTGGTGTGCACAAAACCAGGTTTGGCGCCGGCTGGCATGTTTGCCACGGAGAAATTCGGATCCAACGGTATGTTAGGCGTGAAATTGCCATTGCCTGGATAGTAAGGATTCAGTGTGCCGTCAGGACGACGGATATTCTGGATCAAGCCGCCGTATGGCAACGGCGCGATCTGGCTTTGCACCTTGCTTTGGCTGCCAAGGTATTCAATGCCCAGTTCATGGTTTTCATTGAGTTTCAATGTACCCTTGATCAAGCCGGTGGTGCGCTCGCTTTTTGGAACATAATCAACGAAGCTGGAAGTTGTCTCTTGACAGCCGCTGCCGCCATCCGAAATCAAGTTCGGGGTACTGCCGCAGTTGCCGCCCGCAGGGTTACCGCTATTACCGCCCTGGAAGTAATTTGCCGGGCTGGTGGTTGGCGACAAGCCGCCTGCATAACGGCTGTTGAATGGGCGCTGGGTACCGCCAATACGGTGCTGTTCCTGATGATCGAGTACAGCGAACAGATTGAAGCCGTCCTTGGCCATGTCGCCGATGCCGTAGGCGATGTTGGTGCTATTACTGGAGCCGCCAGCCCGCTGCGGCGTATCGCCGCCAACGGTGACCACGCCGCCCTGGAAGTCCTTGCGGGTGATGAAGTTGATGACGCCGCCGACCGCATCGCTGCCGTACAGCGACGATGCGCCGTCGCGCAACACTTCGACGCGTTCGATCGCGGCAAAGGGAATCAGGTTCAAGTCGGGCGCGGAGCTATCCAGCGCATTGTTCGCCAGGCGGCGGCCGTTCAGCAAGATCAGGGTCTTGTTGGCACCGATACCGCGCAGGTTGGCGAACGAAGCACCACCGGTGCTTTTACCAACTACCTGGCTGGTGGTTTGCGTAGCTTGCGCCGAGCTCAGGGTCGACATGATTTGTTCGATGGTGGTGACGCCATCTTTTTTCAGGTCATCCATCTTGATCACGGTGACTGGCACCGAGGTTTCGGCATCGATACGTTTGATTGCCGAACCAGTAATTTCCACGCGTTGGACCGGTGCATCTTCGGCCATCGCCGGTTGGGCCAGCAGGCCCAGGCTAACTACCACGGCGCTGCCGGAAAACATCAGGCGCAGCGAACGCGATAACACAGTTTCCATCATCATATTTCTGTAACTCCGGGGGAGAATTGCTATTAACTTATGTGCAAAATTTCTTCATGAACACGCAACTGATCTTCTCTCTAGTGGGAATTCGGGAGAATTCAGCTCGTGCATGAGACCACCGCTCGCGATTGGCTGTCAAACGGCCGGACTTGCCTCCGGGTAGGAAAAGTTATTAAAGAGGAAGCTAATCAGAGGATTTAATGAAGGATGTAACATATAAGGCGAATATGTAACAAAATGTTACACGCCATTTTATTTCTTTTAGTTTATTGTTTTTGTCAAGATTTTTTGATATGAAATCTGATTTTCATTGGGAAGAAGGTGAAGTGCGAAATACTGCTGGAGAGTCATTTGTTAAATGCATAAGAGGATTGTCCCTTGTATTTCCCCGTATTTTGTAACAGTTCTGACACAATTATGAAAGTGATGTAAAAATACCACACAATAAAAAATACGGCGTTTTTTAGATGTCAATACAGTATTTTTATTGAGACATGTCTTTTTTATAACCAAAAGTTAACTTTAGTTAATCTGGCTGTCATTGCCGTTTGTCGGGCCTCGGGCAGGCGCGCCGCGCCTTGCGTGCTTCTTTCTCGAGCTTGATTTTCAAGCCGGCGCCACCCTCGACAATGCCGTTCCGGCATTACATTACTGCCATATCGGTGGATGCCTCGCGTAAAAACTGGGGCACGTTTGCCGAATTGCTGGTGCCTATCCTGAAGATGATGGCGTGGTCAAGGGAGTCAATCCGGATGGTACGCTGGGTGATTTTGTCGGCATCGAACGCGATGTGTCGTCGTATTACACCTTTGACTGGCAAACCCGTGCCGAGCTGAAAAAAGGCTTGGTACTGACCGCCGGCATCCGTAACCTGATGGATAAGGACCCATCGTTCTCGCACCGTATTGCCGGCGGCGGTAACCAGGTCGGCTACGACGGCCGTTACAGCAGCCCGCTGGGACGCACCTTCTACCTGTCCGGCTCGGCCAGGTTCTAAGCGCTAGCGATTGTCCGGCATCATTGCGATGCCGGATTCTCGACACCCGCCGCCGTCAGGTCGGTGGTTTTTTTTTGCGCGCCCGCTCAGGCCGCGGCCATCGACAAGGCCAGCGCCTCGGCCACCTTGATGCCGTCGACCGCGGCCGACAGGATGCCGCCGGCATAACCGGCGCCTTCACCGGCCGGGAACAGGCCCAGCGTGTTCAGGCTTTGCAGGTCGTCGTCGCGGCGCTTGATGCGGATCGGCGACGAGGTGCGCGTCTCGACACCGGTCAATACCGCATCGGCCTTGTAATAACCCTTGATTTGCTTGTTAAAGGCAGGGAAGGCTTCACGCAGTGCGCTGATCGCGTATTCCGGCAGCGACGGCGCCAGGTCGGTCAGGTGCACCGCCGGCTTGTACGACGGGAGCACGGCGCCGAATTCGGTCGACGCGCGGCCCGCCACGAAGTCGCCCACCAGTTGGCCCGGCGCATCGTAATTGCCGCCGCCCAGCGCAAAGGCGCGTTCTTCCAGTTCGCGCTGCAGCGCGATGCCGGCCAGCGGATGGCCTGGATAGTCGGCCGGCGTGATGCCGACCACGATCGCGCTGTTGGCGTTGCGTTCATTGCGCGAATACTGGCTCATGCCATTGGTCACCAGACGGCCCGGTTCGGACGCCGCCGCCACGACGGTGCCGCCCGGGCACATGCAAAAGCTGTACACCGAACGGCCATTGCTGGCGTGATGCACCAGCTTGTAGTCGGCCGCGCCGAGGATGGGATGGCCGGCGCTCGGTCCGAAACGGCATTGGTCGATCAGCGATTGCGGGTGTTCGACGCGGAAACCGATCGAAAACGGTTTTGCCTCGATATACACGCCGCGTTCATACAACATTTCAAAAGTGTCGCGTGCGCTGTGGCCGATCGCCAGCACCACGTGGTTGGCGGCGATCCGCTCACCATTGGCCAGCAGCAAGCCGCGCACCTGGCCGCGCTGGCCGCCGGCGCCAGCTTCGATGTCAATATCGGTAACCTTGCTCTCGAAGCGGTATTCGCCGCCCAGCTCCTCGATGGTGGTCCGCATTTGCTCGACCATCTTGACCAGCCGGAAGGTACCGATGTGCGGCTTGCTGACATACATGATTTCTTCCGGCGCGCCGGCCTTGACGAACTCGGTCAAGACTTTGCGGCCATAGTGTTTCGGATCCTTGATTTGGCTGTACAGCTTGCCGTCCGAAAAAGTGCCGGCGCCGCCTTCGCCGAATTGCACATTCGATTCCGGGTTCAATTCGCGCTTGCGCCAGAAGCCGAAGGTGTCGACGGTGCGCTCGCGTACTTGCTTGCCGCGCTCCAGGATGATCGGGCGCAAGCCCATCTGCGCCAGGATCAGCGCCGCGAACAGGCCGCACGGGCCGGTGCCGATGACGACCGGGCGCAAGTTGTGGTCGTGGCCGGCCAATTGTTCGCCGTTGGCGACAAATTGGTAGCTGGTGTCGGGCGCCGGCATCAAATGGCTGTCGTGCTTCAGGCGGGCCAGCAGCGCCGCTTCGCCTTTGGCCTCGACATCGAGCGCATAGGTCAGCACCACCGCGCTGCGTTTGCGCGCGTCGTAGCTGCGCTTGAATACGGTGTAGCCGAGCAGGGCGTCCGCGCTAATTCCGAGGCGGGCCAGGATTGCGGCGGGCAGCGCCGCCTCGTCATGGTCGAGCGGGAGTTTTACTTGGTTGAGTCGCAACATATTTTATTTCCGGAAATTTTCTGGCGCCGGCCAGGCGGCTGGCGGCGATATTCTTGGCGCGGCGGCAAGCGCTGTGTCAGTCGCTGCCGTGATTCAAGACGCTATTTTACCTGTATCGAACTGGGCGGAAAGCTTGCGCTGCTTCCCGCAAGCAGCCAGCTTGGGAAAAAGTTGCTCTAAGGAATAATTTCGCAAATCAATACGATATATTTTTATTATTTATTTCCAATTGAAATGATTTCTAAATTTTTATATTTTATATGGCATATTTTTTGCTCATCAGCGTTTTACATTTCAAAAATGACCGGGTAAGTGTTGTTTATACGCATTAGGCAGGGATGAACGATTGACAGTGAATGTTTTGATATGTTTTGATGAGAGACTTGAATTGAGGTTAATTCAAATAAATGCAGCATTGGGAAGTCCGCCCATAAAGCCAATTCCCAAGCGTAAAAGCGGCCCGTCAAGAAGGCTGAAACAGGCATGTTTACAGGTAGTGGCACGCCGGCCCGATACGGGTTTGCGGACCCAAGGTCTCAGTGGGTGAAACATACAAAGATTTGGAAATTTGTCAGTCTCCATTTACCAGATGGCGGCTTTACTTAGATATTTATATATTCAAGGACCGAACAATGATTACAGAAACCGTATTATCACGCTCGTTGCGCCTGATGTTTTCAGGCATAGCGCTCGGTTTGCTGGCGCAACCTGCGATGGCGCAAGAAGCGCCAGCCTCCGGCTCCACCGTGCAACGGGTAGAAATTACCGGTTCGAATATTCGCCGCGCACAAGCTGAAGGCGTATCGCCGGTACAAACGCTGAGCCGCGCCGACATTGAAAAATCCGGTAAGTCGACCGTCGCCGAATTGCTGCAGACTTTGGCGGTTGATAATCAGGGTTCGGTACCGACCAGTTTCGGCAACGGTTTTGCCGCCGGCGCTTCGGGTATTTCCCTGCGCGGCCTGGGCACCGCCTCCACGCTGGTATTATTGAATGGCCGCCGGATTGCTCCTTACGGGTTGGCCGATGACGGTCAAAAAGTATTTTCCGACTTGAATATCATTCCTGCCGATGCGGTCGAGCGGGTTGAGATTCTGAAAGACGGCGCATCGGCAATTTATGGTTCCGACGCGATCGCCGGCGTGGTAAATATCATCTTGCGCAAGGATTTCCAGGGCACCACGATCAAGGCGAGTTTTGGCGAATCCGGCTACCGCGATGGCCAGGATGCGCGCCTGGCGATCACGCATGGTTTCGGCGATATCGCTGTCGATAAATACAACATCATCACGAGTTTTGAATACGGCAAGAAAAACGAAGTGTGGAACCGCGACCGTTCCGACCGCGGCTATATCGGCGCGGTTGACTTGCGCAACTACGGTTTCAGCGCCCAGGAAGCACTGGGCGGCACCGGTGCGATCACCGGCCCGAACGCGGCCGTTAGCGCGATCAACGGCAACGTGCGCAATCCGCTGACCAACAATTATTATAACCGCGGCAACCTCGGTGCTGGCACCGGCTTTACGCGCCAATTTCCTGGTGCCGCTTGCTCGAACTTTACCAATCACCCGCAGGGCGATCCAGGCGGTGGTTGCCTGATCGACGGTCCACAGCAATACGGCCAGATGCAGCCTAGCCAGGAAACCGGTAATATATTCTTCCGCGGCACCTTCCAGCTCAACTCCGATCTGCAGGCTTACACCGAAGCCAACGTCTTCACCAGCCAGTCGGTATCGTCGACCACGCCTTCCGGCGTCAACGCCAACGTCGGTTATCCTGGCGGTCCGGTCAGCAATGCGGCGGTTGCCCTGGGCGCCAACCATCCGGACAACCCGTATTTTGGTACCGCGGCGCGCTTGCGTTACCTGGCGGGCGATGTCGGTCCGCGCGTCAGCTCGATCGATTCGACCTTCCTGCGCTTTGTCGCGGGTCTGAAAGGCAGCTATGCCGGCTGGGATTTCGATACGGCATTGCTGTACTCGCAAAACAAGGTGTCGAACGAACGTAACGGTTATTTGCAACGCGATGTCGCGTTCGCACTGCTGAACCCGGGTGATGCAGTCAACGTTGCTTCCGCGATGAAACATCCGGCCTACGCCGCATTGCCTCCAGGCACCTTCTGGCGCATCGGTGAAAATGCCGGCTTGAATTCGAAAGCCCTGTATGCCGCATTGTCGCCAACGATTTCGAACGATGCGACCACCAAGATGGCGCAAGTCGACTTCAAGGCGTCGCGTGAATTCGGCCAGTTGCCGGGCGGTGCGCTGGGCATCGCGGTAGGGGCCGAGTTCCGCCATGAGTCGACCGAACTGGAACCGACCTCCGGCACCGATACCGGCAATATCATCGGCCTCGGTTATTCGGCTTACGCTGGCCAGCGCAATGTCAGTGCGATTTACTCGGAACTGGTGGCGCCGGTATGGAAAGGTGTTGAATTGTCGGGCGCGTTGCGGGCCGACCATTTTTCCGATGTCGGCAATTCCTATACGCCTAAAGTCGGCTTGAAATGGAACCCGGTCAAGGAATTCGCCTTGCGCGGCTCGTTTGCCAAAGGCTTCCGCGCCCCTAGCGCGGCGGAAAACGGCAAGGGCGGCCTGGCGGCATTCTCGTCGGCCAGTGACCCGCTGCGTTGCGCACTGGGTGTGGCTACCGCTTGCGCGGCCAGCCAAATTGCGATCATCACGTCGCCTAATCCTGACCTGTCACCAGAAAAGTCGAAGAGCGCCAACATCGGTTTCGTGTGGGATCCACTGCCTAAGACCAATCTGACGATTGATTTCTGGCAAATCAAACGCACCAACGAAATCAACCAGGAAGATACCACCGCCGCAATCGCGGCCGGCCATGTGGCGCGCGACCCATCGACCTCCACTAAGGCTGGCGATCCAGGCGCGATTACCGCGGTACTGGCCAAATATGTGAACTCGGCTGAAACCAAGGTACGCGGCGTTGACGTTGACTTCCGTCAAGGCCTGGATCTGGGTGCAGGCTACGGCAAGCTGACTTTCGATGCGAAGTGGACTCACCTGTTCACCTTTACCCGTACCGAAAAGGATGGTTCTTCGCGCGACTTCGCAGGCACCCACGGCAATTGCGACGTGAGTAACTGCATGGGTACCCCGGATAACCGCGTCAACCTGGCATTGACCTGGGAGTTGAACAAGCTGCGCCTGACGACCAGCGCCAACTATCGCGGCACCTTGAAAAACACGCTGTTCAAGAACGATCCGGACGGTTGCGCATTCCACTTTGCCAATGGCGACGATGCGCCTACCGGTTGCAAACTGGCATCGTTCACCAGTATCGACCTGACCGGCCGCTGGAAGTTGACCGACAAGGCTGAACTGTTCGGCACCATCCAGAACCTGTTCGACAAGCGCGCTCCACTGGATCCGCTGACCTACGGCGCACAATCGTACAATCCGCTGGACTATGCCGGCGCGGTTGGCCGTTACTTCACCGGTGGTTTGAAATACGCCTTCTGATGACGTGATGGCGCTCCATTGAGGCGCCTTCACTTGTCAAGCAAAAACGCCTCGCGGCTAGCCGCGAGGCGTTTTTTTATGGGTGCAGGATCGATGCCGGCTTGCCTACATGCCGCCCCAGCAGGCATTGAGCGCCGCCAGCGCCGCCAGGCCCGCCGTTTCGGTGCGCAAGATGCGCGGCCCCATCGCCAGCGCCAGCGCGCCGTTGGCGATGGCCAGGTTTTCTTCGTCGATACTGAAACCGCCTTCCGGGCCGATCATCAGCGTCACCGCTTGCGGCGCCTGTTCACGGGCCCAGCCGGCCAGCGATTGCCCGGCGCGCGGCGTCAGGATGATGCGCTGGCTGCGATCGCTGTGGCTGATCCAGCTTTTGAAGTCTTGCAGCGGGGCCAGTTGCGCCAGCCGGTTGCGGCCGCTTTGTTCGGACGCCGAGACGATGATTCCTTGCCAATGCGCATGTTTTTTCTCCGCCCGCTCGGCCGACAGGCGCACCACGCAGCGTTGCGCCGCCAGCGGCTCGATGCCGGACGCGCCCAGTTCGATCGCCTTTTCGATGATCCAGTCGATTTTCGACGCTTCCGGCAAGGCCTGGGCCAGCGTCACCGCGTACGGCAATTCGGTTTCGCGCGGCAGGTGCTGCACGATCTGGGCCGTGACGCGGCGCTTTTCGATGCTGGACAAGGTGGCCAGGTATTCGCCGCCCTGGCCGTTGAACAGGGTGATGTCGTGGCCCGGCGCCAGCCGCACCACTTGTATATGGTGGGCTACCGCCTCCGGCAGGGTGAGCTGGGCGCCGACGGCGAGTTCTTGTGGGCAAAAAAAACGCGGCATGCAAAGTCCTGGAAAAGTAAAAACAGCTAAAAAATGACGAAGTTGCACAAAAGCACAGTAAAAACCCGCGACTTCGCGGTGCAATTTTAATTCGCACACCCCCGGTCTGGTAAAATACTTCGTCCCCAAAGTAGCAAGCCCTACTGCAAACGAATCCAAACTCCGCGATTGACCACACCACCATGAAATCTACGCTCCCTACCACCAAGATGGCCAATGCGATCCGCGCACTGGCGATGGACGCTGTACAACAAGCTAATTCCGGCCACCCGGGCATGCCGATGGGCATGGCCGAGATCGCCGTCGCATTGTGGAGTGGTCATTATCGCCACAATCCAGCCAATCCCAAATGGCTGAACCGCGACCGCTTCCTGCTGTCCAACGGCCACGGCTCGATGTTGCATTACTCGCTGCTGCACCTGACCGGCTACGACCTGTCGATGGACGACCTGCGCGCGTTCCGCCAGATGCATTCGAAAACCCCGGGCCACCCGGAAGTCGATATCACGCCGGGCGTCGAAACCACCACCGGTCCGCTGGGCCAGGGTATCGCCAACGCGGTCGGCATGGCCTTGTCGGAACAATTGCTGGCGGCTGAATTCAACCGTCCAGGTTTCGATATCGTCGATCACTACACGTACGCCTTCCTCGGCGACGGTTGCCTGATGGAAGGCATCTCGCACGAAGTGTGTTCGCTGGCCGGCACCCTCGGCTTGAACAAGCTGATCGCACTGTACGACGACAACGGCATTTCGATCGACGGCAAGGTCGAGGGCTGGTTCACCGACGACACGCCGCAACGTTTCGCATCCTATGGCTGGAACGTGATCCCGGCCGTCGACGGCCATGACGTGGCCGCGCTGGACGCCGCCATCACCGCCGCCAAGACGTCCGACAAGCCGACGCTGATCTGCTGCAAGACCATCATCGGCAAGGGTTCGCCTAATTTGCAAGGCGGCGACAAAGTGCACGGCGCCGCGCTGGGCGACAAGGAAATCGCGGCAGTGCGCGCTTACATCGGCTGGGACGCCGCGCCATTCGAAATGCCGGCGGACATGTACGCCGCCTGGGATGCGAAAGAACAGGGCGCGTTGCTGGAAAACGACTGGAACCAGCGTTTTGCCGCGTACAGCGCGCAATTCCCGCAACAAGCCGCCGAATTGTCGCGCCGCATGAAAGGCGACTTGCCGGAAAACTTCGACACCGTGCTGGCCGCCGCGATCGCCTCGTGCGTCGAGAAAAAAGAAAACATCGCCACCCGCAAGGCCAGCCAGAACGCGATCCAGGCGCTGGCGCCGGCGCTGCCTGAATTCCTCGGCGGTTCGGCCGACCTGACCAGCTCGAACCTGACCAACTGGAAAGAATCGATCGCTGTGCGTTCCGGCAAGCCTGGCAACCACATCAACTATGGCGTGCGCGAATTCGGCATGAGCGCGATCATGAACGGCATCGTGCTGCATGGCGGCTACATCCCGTTTGGCGCGACCTTCCTGACCTTCTCCGATTACAGCCGCAATGCGCTGCGCATGGCCGCGCTGATGAAACTGCGTTCGATCTTCGTGTTCACCCACGATTCGATCGGCCTCGGCGAAGACGGCCCGACCCACCAATCGGTCGAACACGTGTCGGCCATGCGGCTGATCCCGAACCTGGACAACTGGCGTCCATGCGACACCGTCGAATCGGCCGCCGCCTGGGGCGCCGCCGTGCGCCGCAAGGATGGCCCGTCGACGCTGATCTTCTCGCGCCAGAACTTGCCGTATCAAGAGCGCAGCGCCGAACAGATCGCCGACATCAGCCGTGGCGGCTACGTGCTGCAAGACGTCGCCGACGCCCAGGTGATCTTGATCGCCACCGGTTCCGAAGTGGAACTGGCGGTCGCCGCCGCCAGCGCGCTGGCGTCCGAAGGCATCGCGGCCCGCGTGGTATCGATGCCGTCGGCCGACGTGTATGACCGCCAGGATGCCGCCTACAAGGCCGGCGTGTTGACCAAAGGCACGCCACGGGTGGCTATCGAGGCAGGCGTGACCAGTTTCTGGTACAAATACGTCGGCCTGGAAGGCGCCGTGGTCGGCATCGACACCTTCGGCGAATCCGCGCCGGCCAGTGTCTTGTTCAAGCATTTCGGCTTTACCGTGGACAACGTGGTGGCCAAGGCGAAGTCGGTGATCGCCGCGGCATAAGGAATCAAGGCGGCCGGGTTCAGGCCGGGCCGCCGTCGGTAGTAACACCATCAATGAGAATGTAGTGCCAAGTACCTCATCTTTTTAATCAGGAGCAGAGTATGACGATCAAAGTTGCAATCAACGGTTATGGCCGCATCGGCCGCAATGTCTTGCGCGCATTCTATGAAGGCGGCAAGAAACAAGATATCCAGATCGTGGCGATTAACGACCTCGGCGACGCCAAGTCGAACGCCCACCTGACCCGCTACGATACGGCGCATGGCAAGTTCCCTGGCACCGTCACCGTCGAAGGCGACAACATGATCGTGAACGGCGATCCGATCCGCGTCTTCGCACAGCGCAACCCGGCAGAAATCCCATGGGGCGAGCTGGGCGTGGACGTGGTGCTGGAGTGCACCGGCTTTTTCACCACCAAGGAAAAAGCGTCGGCCCACCTGAAGGGCGGCGCCAAGAAAGTCATCATTTCCGCGCCAGGCGGCAAGGATGTCGACGCCACCATCGTGTACGGCGTCAATCACCAGGTGCTGAAAGCCACGGATACCGTGATTTCGAATGCATCGTGCACCACCAACTGCCTGGCTCCGCTGGTCAAGCCGCTGAATGACGCGATCGGCATCGAAAGCGGCCTGATGACCACCGTGCATGCTTATACCAACGACCAGGTCTTGTCCGACGTGATGCATGAAGACTTGCGCCGCGCCCGTTCGGCCACCATGAGCATGATCCCGACCAAGACCGGCGCCGCCGCCGCGGTTGGCCTGGTGCTGCCTGAATTGAACGGCAAGCTGGACGGTTTCGCGATCCGCGTGCCGACCATCAACGTGTCGCTGGTCGACCTGTCGTTCATCGCCAAGCGCGACACCACCGTCGACGAAGTCAACGCGCTGATGAAGACCGCGTCCGAAGGCGCGTTGACCGGTATCCTGACGTACCAGACCGAACCGCTGGTATCGATCGACTTCAACCACAATCCTGCTTCGTCGAACTTCGACGCGACCCTGACCAAAGTGTCGGGCCGCCTGGTCAAGGTGTCGTCGTGGTACGACAATGAGTGGGGTTTCTCGAACCGCATGCTGGACACCACCGTGGCCTTGATGTCGGCCAAATAAGTGTTGGAAAAATAAATGCCGGCTGAATAAGCCGGCAGCGATATTCGCAAAAGCCCGCCGCGTTTCAAGCCGGCGGGCTTTTTATTATTTGCGGCGATAAAAGCGCGCCAGGATGCGCACGTCGCGCCAGACCGGGCCGATCGACAGTGCGCCCAGTATCAGCGACAGCAGGATGGTGGCGCTGAAAAAATCGATATGCTGGGAACCCAGTGCGCCGCACACGCCGCCGGCGAAAAAGTAGGCGACGAGCAACGAGTGCAATTGCAGTTTCTGGCGGTTGGCCGTGACGGTCAGTTCGGGCAGCTGGCGCCGGTTGTAATAGATCAGCTTGCCAAGTTCGATGCCGATATCGGTCGATAATCCGGTCACATGGGTGGTGCGGATCACGGCGCCCGACACGGTGGTGATGATGGCGTTTTGCAAGCCCATGATGAAGCACAAGAGCAGCAGCGTGGCGGGCGCCAGCAAGTCGCGCATGCCGGCCAGGTAGGTGCCGCCCAGGCCGAAGAACAATAGCAGTGCGGCTTCCAGTTGCAGACATAGCGCGAAGCGGCTGTGCAATTTGCGGCGCCTGCCCCAGTTGACCAGCAGCGCGGTAATCGCCGCGCCCCCGAGGAAAGCGCCCCACGCGCTGAGCGCCGCCAGTACCACGGAGACATTGCCATCGACCAGATCGTCAGCCATGGCCGACAGGAGGCCGGTCATGTGCGAGGTATAGCTGCCAATTGCCAAAAAGCCGCCGACATTGACCATGCCGGCGATAAAGGCCAATAAGCAGCCCAGATGGCGATCGGTGCGTACATTGCGTTTGTCGCCGCTGAGGTGGAACAGATACGGGAAGTGCATGTTGCTCCTTTGCTGCGATGTTTTGCAGCGATATTCACTGGTTCTCATGCGGCGCTCCATCCTGTGTGCTGGCGCCGAATAAACTATTCCATAAAGTAATGACGTGATCCGCATGTTCCTGCAATACGGACGGTTCGACCCGCGCCAGATCCTGGCCCTGCAAACGCATCTGGTGCTGCATCTTGCGCAGCGCGCGGTAAGCGTCGCCGACCTTGGCCGCCAGGGCGGCATCGATCAGGCCGAGCTGGCCGCATAGTTTCAGCAGGGCGATATTGCCGGCGTTGGCCGTCAATTCCGGGTAGCGCGCCGCATATTGCAAGACCAGGTATTGCACCATGAATTCGATATCGATCATGCCGCCCGGATCTTGTTTCAGATCAAACAGCGGCGGCTTGGCAGGATGGGCGTCGCGCATTTTCTTGCGCATGTTCACCACTTCCTGTTTCAAGCCGCAGCTTTCGGAACGTTCCTTGCGCAGCACCTTGTCGCGGATGCGCTCGAAACGCTGGCCGATGGCGATGTCGCCGGCGCAGAAACGGGCCCGCGTCAACGCCTGGTGTTCCCAGATCCACGCCGAGCTGTCCTGGTATTTCTCGAATGCCTGTACGCTGGACACCAGCATACCTGAAGCGCCGTCGGGACGTAGCGCGATATCGATATCGAACAGGATGCCGGCCGAGGTATGCGCCGTCATCCATGTGATGAAGCGCTGCGCCAGCTTGGCGTACAGCATCGGCGCTTCCTGGTCGTCGTCGTCGAACAGGAAGATCACGTCCAGGTCCGACACGTACCCGAGTTCCTTGCCGCCCAGCTTGCCGTACGCGATGACGGCGAATTTCGGCACCTCGCGGTGGCGCGTGGCGACGGTCTGCCACGCGCCCTGGATGGTCGCGGCGACAATGATGTCGGCCAGCGACGACAAATAATCCGCCAGCTTTTCGACCGTCAGGTCGCCGGCCAGGTCTTGCGCCAGCCAGTGGAACAATTGCGCATGATGCACTTCGCGCAAGATATCCATTTGCCGTTCGGTATCGCCGCTGGCGCCGGCCAGTTGCTGTTGCAGGTCGAGCGCCAGCGCGGCCGGGTCGGGCACCGAATTGTGCAGCCGCTCATCGAGCAATTCATCGAGCAGGATAGGATGCTGGGTCAGGAAAGTCGCGGCCCAGCCGCTGGCGCACACCATGCGCACCACCCGCGCCAGCGTATGCGGATATTCGGTCAGCAGCGACAGGTAGGCCGAACGGCGCGCGATGGCTTCCAGGAAATCGAGCAGGCGGCCCAGCGTCGCCAGATGGTTGGCGCCGTTGGCCGGCTGGCCGCAGGAAGCGATCAGCGGCAGGGCCGAGTTGACCAGCGCCACCAGCCGGTTGCGGCTCGCTTCCGGCAGCGATTGCAGGCGCGGCGCCTGCCACGTGGCGATCAGGCGCCGCGCGGCGCCGGCCGGATCGCTGAAACCGAGCGCCGCGAAACGCGCCTCGATCGCTTCATGGTTGTCCGGATCGGCGCAGTCATTGCTCGACTGCGGGTCCAGCTTGCCGTCGGCCGGCGCGCTGCTCTTGTCGCTGAACATTTCATCGAACTGGCCGGCGACGAATACCCGGTGCGCTTCCAGCTGGCCCAGCAGGGTGGCCGTGTCGGGCAAACCCATCATGTGCGCGACCAGCAGCCGGTCGCTGTCGTTGGCCGGCAAGGTGTGGGTTTGTGCGTCGTCCAGGTATTGCAGACGGTGTTCCAGATTGCGCAAGAAGGTGTACGACGCCAGCAGTTGCTCGACGATGGCCGGTTCCAGCAAGCCTTTTTCGGCCACCACGCGCAAGGTGGCCCGGGTCGAACGGTCGCGCAGCGCCGTGTCGCGGCCGCCTCGTATCAATTGAAACACCTGCGCCAGGAATTCGATTTCGCGGATTCCGCCGCGGCCTAGCTTGACGTTGTTGCTGCGGTCAGGATGCAGCCGCTCCTGCCGGTTGACCTCGGCGCGTATCTGGCCATGCATGGTGCGGATCGCGTCGATGACGCCGAAATCGAGGTAGCGGCGGAACACGAACGGCCGCACGATGGCGTCCAGCGCGGCGATATCGGCCGCCGTGCCGGTCACCGCGCGCGCCTTGACCCAGGCGTAGCGTTCCCACTCGCGGCCCTGGACGATCAGGTATTGCTCGACCATCGCCAGGCTGGCCGCCAGCGGGCCGGAACCGCCGTTCGGCCGCAACGCCATGTCGACCCGGAACGTAAAGCCGTCTTCGGTGATTTCCGACAGCGCCGCGATCAGCTTCTTGCCAAGACGGATGAAAAATTCATGGTTGGACAGGCTGCGCTGGCCGGCTTCGGTTACTTGCGTATCGCCATCTTCCGGGTACACGAAGATCAGGTCGATGTCGGACGATACATTCAGCTCGCCGCCGCCTTGCTTGCCCATCGCCAGCACCATCAATTCCTGCGCTTCGCCGGACTCTGCGCCGACCGGCATGCCGTGCAAGGCCACCATGTCGGCCATCAAGGCCCGCACATGGCGCCGGATCGCAAAATCGGCGAACTCGGTCATGGCGGTGACCACTTCATGCAGGTCGGCAAGACCGTCCAGGTCGCGCCGGATCAAGCCGCAGACCAGCAGGTTGCGCAGGCGGCGCATCGCGCGCTGCAAGGGCAGCGGCGGCGATACCGCCGCGCTTTCGGCCGCCAGCAAGGCGTCCAGGTCGGCCCCGGCCAGCGGCGCGGCGGCGAATTGTTCCATCTTGGCGGCCCGTTCCGGAGCGGCATTCAGCCAGCGCTGGTAAAAACGGGAAGCGCGGATCAGGGGGGATGTGCTCATTGTTATTGGTTTCGCTTCCTAAAGTGGCGGGTTTCCGCAGGGTATGCGGTAAAATTAGGCCGCAGGCGCTACCGTGGGCGCAGCAGCAGACGCTGCCTGGCGGCGCCCTACCTGGCCGGAGGCTGTCTCTGGAACGATGGTAAGGGAGGCGCAGCCTGGACGCAAGGGTACTATTCTTTATCAAAGAATAAACATCCAGGCGATTTTAGCAATCCATTTGATGCCGGACCCGATTTATTAGCTTACTGATGCAAAAACCGCCGGAGCAAAGCGCGACCGCACATGTGCCCCTGGCCGTGCGCTGGAGCCGGCTTCGCGCCGCCTATCGGATGGCCAACCTGGCCAGCCACCATGTGCTGGGCTTCACCATCAAGCTGGCCTTGCTGGCGTATTTCGCGTTTGCCGTCGTGTTTTTATTCCTGCGGTATGCGGTGTTGCCGAACATTGACTATTACAAGGGCGATATCGAACGGCTGGCCAGCAAGGCGCTCGGCAATCCGGTCGCCATCGCGCGCATCTATGCGTCGTGGAACGGCTTGCGGCCCAGCTTGTTCCTTGGCGACGTCACGGTCCACGACAAGGATGGCCGCCAGGCGCTGAGCTTGCCGAGCGTATCGGCCACCTTGTCCTGGTGGAGCGTGCTGTACGGCACGGTGCGTTTCGAATCGCTGGAAATCATCCGGCCCGACCTCGATATCCGGCGCGCCACGGACGGCAAGCTGTATGTGGCCGGCATCTTGATCGAGACCAGGCCCGGCGCCGATGGCAAGGGCGCCGACTGGGTCTTGTCGCAGCGCGAAATCGTCATCCGCGAAGGCAGGCTGCGCTGGACTGACGACCAGTACCAGCGCCCCGAGCTGGCGCTGGACAATGTCAATCTGTTACTGCGTAATAAATGGCGCAATCACCAGCTGGGCTTGCAAGCGACGCCGCCGGCCGCGCTGGCCGCGCCGCTGGATGTGCGCGCCAACTTTTCGCATCCGGCGTTCGCCGCGCGTCTGTCCGATGTGACGATGTGGAAAGGCGAGCTGTATGCCGACTTGAAGAATGCCGACCTGGCGGTGTGGCGCAGCTATGTCGGCAATTATGTGAATACCTCGTTTGAGTTGTCGCAAGGCAAGGGCGCCTTGCGCGCGTGGATCAGCCTGGATCACGCCAAGCTGGCCGGCTTTACCGCCGACCTGCATTTGTCCGAGGTGCAGGCGCGCTTGGCTAAGGATGTGCCGCAACTGGATTTGCGCAAGGTCGATGGCCGCATCTCCGCCAAAGAAGATTTCATGGCAGAAGCGCCGGACAGCAAGCCGACCTTTGGCGCGCGCGGCCATTCGGTGGTGTTGACCAATTTCTCTCTGGAAACCAGCGACGGCCTCAGCTTGCCGCCGACCACTTTGTCTGAACAATATGTGGCGGCGGCCAGGGGCAAGCCGCAAAAGATGCGCATCGAGGCCAAATTGCTCGACTTGCAAACGCTGGCCGCGCTGGCCGGCCGTTTGCCGATGAGCCCACAACAGCGTGGCATGCTCGAGGAAGTGGCGCCGCGCGGCCGCTTGCAGGATTTTTCCGCCGAATGGCAGGGGGAGTTGCCGGCTGTTACGTCTTATCGCATCCGTGGCCAGCTCGATGGCCTGGGCTTGAATCCGCAGGCGGCCAGGCCGGCCCAGCCGAAGACGGCCACCGGCATGGCGCTGGCCGCCGCGCCGGCGCTGCCCGGCTTTGAAAACTTGAGCGGCAGCATAGACGCCAGCGACAAGGGCGGCGCGCTGACCATCCGCTCGCACGACTTGCTGTTGAAAATGCCCGGCTATTTCAGCGAACCGGCCATGCCGTTCGAGACCATGAATGTGCTGGCGCGCTGGATGTTCGAAGATAAAAAACAATTGCGGGTGCAGGTCGAGCAATTCGATTTTGTGCAGCAAGGCTTGAAAGGCAGCCTGAAGGGCAGCCACGTGCTGCCGCTCGATGCCGCCGGCAGCGGCCCGGGCCAGGTCGACATCAGCGGCACGCTGGATAATTTCGACTTGAAGACCATCGGCCGTTATTTACCCCTGGAAACCCCACCGGACTTGCACCACTGGCTGACCGGCGCGCTGGAAGACGGCATGGCGCACGATGTCAGCGTGCGCCTGCGCGGCGACTTGGCGGAATTCCCGTTCAAGGCCGACACGGCGGCGCAGCGCGCGGCCGGCGAATTCCGCGTCGCCGGCAAGCTGGCCGACGCCCGCCTGAATTATGCGCCCGGCGAATACGCGGCCGACGGCAAGGCCCCGCTGTGGCCGCAAGCCGAACATATCAAGGGCAGTTTTGTGTTCGACCGGGCGCGCATGGAAATTCGCGGCGACACCGCCACCACCGGCGGCGCGGCGCTGTCGGCCGTCAAGGCGGTGATCCCCGACCTGACCTTGCACGACATGATGCTCGACATCGACGGCAACGCGGCCGCGCCGATGCAGGAATTCCTCAAGTACGTGGCTGCCTCGCCGGTGCTGGGATGGATCGATCATTTTACCGATGAAACCTTGGCCACCGGTAACGCCAAGCTGGCCTTGAAGCTGCATTTGCCGCTGTCGCACCTGCTGGAATCGAAGGTGCAGGGCAGCGTGCAATTGGGCGGCAACGACGTGGTGCTGTTCCGCGATTTGCCGCCGGTGCTGGGCGGCACCGGCAAGATCGAATTTAATGAAAAAGGCGTCAACCTGAATGGCTTGAACGGCAACTTGCTGGGCGGCCCGGTGGCGATTTCCGGCGGCACCCAAAAGGATAATTCGATCCAGGTGCGGATCGCCGGCGCGATGACGGCCGAAGGCTTGCGCAAGACTTACCCGGCGCCGGTGATGCAGCGCCTGGCCGGGCATGTGAGCGGCGGCGCGCGCTACTCCGGCCTGATCACGGCGCGCGACCATCAGGTGGTGGTCGCGGTCGATTCGCCATTGACCGGCATGGGACTGGATTTTCCGGCGCCGCTGAAGAAAAACGCCGGCGACAGCTTGCCGGTGCGGTTTGTGTTGACCGGCAATGTGGCCAATGACGCGGGCGTGCGCAGCGACGACATCCGCATCAATGTCGGTTCCGGCATCGCCGCCCGCTACCAGCGCCAGAAACAGGGCAAGGAGCCGTGGCGCCTGCTGCGCGGCGGCATCGGCGTCAACGTGGCGGCGCCCGAACCGGACAGCGGCATGGCGCTCAACGTCAACATGAAGTCGCTCGACGTCGATGCGTGGATCGCGGCCGGCAGCGCGATCGCCGGACCGTCCGGCGGCAAGGACGAGACGGCCGACAGCGGCGACATGCCCGACATCGGCCAGTACGTGATCCCGGATGCGATGGCGGCGCGCGCCGGCGAATTGCTGCTGGGCGAGCGCAAGCTGGAAAACGTGGTGGTCGGCGCGACCCATCAAAAAGACGTGTGGCAAGCCAATATCGAAGCGAAACAGGTGGCCGGTTATGTGACCTGGATCGAAACCCCGTCCGGCCTCGGCAAGATGACGGCGCGGCTGTCGTCGCTGACGATACCGGAAGCGGACGCCGCCGAGGTCAAGAACTTACTTGAAAATAATAAGAGCGCGGCGCAAAGCATCCCGTCGCTCGATATCATTGCTGAACGCTTTGAACTGTTCAACAAGCAGCTCGGCCGGCTGGAGTTGCGTGCCTACAATACGATCGCGGCCGGCGGCCGCGAATGGCGCATCGGCAAGCTGGGCCTGGCCACGCCGGACGGCGAATTGAAGGGCAGCGGCAAATGGGTCATCAAGGACGGCGACAGCACCACCAGCCTGAATTTTAATCTCGACATCATCGACGCCGGCAAGTTGCTGGACCGGTTTGGCTTCGCCGATACGGTGCGGCGCGGCAAGGGCAAGCTGAGCGGCGACATCGCATGGAAAGGCTTGCCGTATTCGCTGGATATTCCGACGCTGTCGGGCCAGATCCAGATGAATGTCGAGTCCGGGCAATTCCTGAAGCAAGACCCCGGCGCCGCCAAATTGCTCGGCGTGCTGAGCTTGCAAGCGTTGCCGCGCTTGTTGAAGCTCGATTTCCACGATGTCTTTTCGGAAGGGCTGGCGTTCGACGGCATCACGGCCAACGCCAGCATCAGCCACGGCGTGGTGAAAACCGAGAACTTGAAAATGCATGGCGTCGCCGCCACTGTCTTGATGGATGGCACGGCCGACATCGCCAATGAATCAACCAATCTGCAGGTGGTGGTGATTCCTGAATTTAACCTCGGCACCGGCCCGCTGGTGTATGCGCTGGCGGTGAACCCGGTGATCGGCATCGGCAGTTTCCTGGCGCAACTGTTTTTGCGGGCGCCGGTGATGAAGGCGTTGACTTACCATATGCAAATCAAGGGGCCGTGGAAAGCGCCGCAGGTGACCAAGCTCGATCCGGAAAAGATGGCGCCATTGCCTGTGCCTGCCGCCGATGCCAAGAACACCGCTAAATAAGGTCAGACCATGAATACAGTCGCCGCAATACAAATGATTTCGTCGCCATCCGTCAGCGACAACCTGGCCAGCGCGCGCCGGCTGGTCGGGCAGGCGGCCGCGGACGGCGCCAGCCTGGTGCTGTTGCCGGAATACTGGGCCATCATGGGCCACCAAGAAACCGACAAGGTGGCGCATGCCGAGCGTCCCGGCAGCGGACCGATCCAGGACTGCATGGCCGACATGGCGAGCCGGCACGGCATCTGGCTGATCGGCGGCACCTTGCCGCTGGTGTCCGATACCGAAGGCAAGGTGCTGAACACCACGCTGGTCTACGATCCATCGGGCCAGCCGGCCGGGCGCTACGACAAGATACATTTGTTCGGTTTTACCAGGGGCGAAGAATCGTATAACGAATCGCGCACCATCGTGCCGGGCGCGGCGGTCGGCAGTTTCGAGGCGCCGTTCGGCAAGGTCGGCCTGTCGGTGTGCTACGACCTGCGTTTCCCGGAACTGTACCGGGCGATGGGCGATTGCGCGCTGATCGTGGTGCCGGCCGCCTTCACCCACACCACCGGCCTGGCGCACTGGGAAATCCTGCTGCGCGCGCGGGCCATCGAAAACCAGTGCTACGTGCTGGCGTCGGCGCAGGGCGGGCGGCATGCCAATGGCCGGCGCACCTGGGGCCACAGCATGCTGATCGACCCGTGGGGCGAGATCAAGGCGGTGCTGCCGGAAGGCGAGGGCGTGGTCGGCGGCGCCATCGATCCATCCTACCTGGCCGGCGTGCGCCAGTCGCTGCCCGCTTTGCTGCACCGCACCATGTAAGCTTTCGGGCAAGCGTCGCCGCTATCCCCTACAATGGCATTAACCGATAAAAAAGACAGGATCATGATTCCATTCGAACCCAATCTCTCAACGCTGGCCGTGGCGCGCGACATCTTGCTGACGCCGTTCGGGCTGGATGAAGACAAGCTGCTGAAAGCGCTTGGCAGCATGTTTACCCACAAGGTCGATTACGCCGACCTGTACTTCCAGTTCACCAAGAACGAGGGCTGGAGCCTGGAAGAGGGCATCGTCAAGACCGGCAGTTTTTCGATCGACCAGGGCGTCGGCGTGCGCGCCGTGTCCGGCGACAAGACGGCTTTTTCGTATTCCGATGACATTTCCGAACGCGCCTTGCTGGAAGCGGCGGCCGCCACGCGTACCATCGCGCGCGCCGGCGCCGGCAAGATCAAGGTCGCGTCCAGCATGACGCAGCAGGGCGGCCGTGCGCTGTATTTGCCGAACGATCCGCTGACGTCGCTGGATGCCACCGCCAAGGTCAAGTTGCTGGAACGGGTAGAAAAAATCGCCCGCGCCAAGGATACGCGCGTGGTGCAAGTGATGGCTGGCCTGGCCGGCGAATACGACGTGGTGCTGGTGGTGCGCAGCGACGGCGTGCTGGCGGCCGACATCCGGCCGCTGGTGCGCCTGTCGGTGACCGTCATCGCCGAGCAGAACGGACGCCGCGAAATGGGCTCGTCCGGCGGCGGCGGGCGTTACAGCTATGCGTATTTCGACGACGCGCTGCTGGAGCAATACGCCACCGACGCGGTCAATTCGGCCATCGTCAACCTCGATGCGCGTCCGGCGCCGGCCGGTCCGATGACCATCGTGCTGGGGCCGGGCTGGCCCGGCATCCTGCTGCACGAAGCGATCGGCCATGGCCTGGAAGGCGATTTCAACCGCAAGGGTTCGTCGGCGTTTTCCGGCCAGATTGGCCAGCGCGTGGCCGCCAAGGGCGTCACCGTGGTCGACGACGGCACGCTGGCCGACCGCCGCGGTTCGCTGAACATGGATGACGAAGGCAATCCGACCCAGTGCACCACGCTGATCGAGGACGGCATCCTGAAAGGCTATATCCAGGATACGATGAATGCGCGTCTGATGAAAATGCCGGTCACCGGCAATGCGCGCCGTGAATCGTTTGCCCACTTGCCGATGCCGCGCATGACCAACACCTATATGCTGGGCGGCGATAAGGATCCGGGTGAAATTCTCGCGTCGGTCAAGAACGGTCTGTACGCGGTCAATTTCGGCGGCGGCCAGGTCGATATCACCAACGGCAAGTTCGTGTTCTCGGCCAGCGAAGCGTATATGATCGAAGACGGCAAGATCACCTATCCGGTCAAGGGCGCTACGCTGATCGGCAACGGTCCCGATGTATTGAACCGGGTCTCGATGATCGGCAACGACATGCGCCTCGATTCCGGCGTCGGCGTGTGCGGCAAGGAAGGCCAGAGCGTGCCGGTCGGCGTCGGCCAGCCGACGCTGCGCATCGATGGCGTGACGGTCGGCGGCACCGCGTAAATCGCCAGTCCGCAAGCATAACCCGGAAGCGCAAGCGTCCGGGTTATGCCCGCGTTAGATCCGCTTTAAAACTTGTAGCGCATGCCTGCGCTGAAATAACGCCCCACCGCGCCGCTGTAGTCGAGCGGATTGTACGACACCGCGCCATAGGTCAGCGGATCGAGCGGCGCGATCTTGTCGAACAGGTTCTGGATCGAGCCGAACACTTCGATGCGCGGCGCCGCCTTCCAGCGCAAGGTCAGGTCGATGGTGGTGAACGACGCAATTTTGCAGCCGCGCGGCGCATCGCTGCCGTCGGCAAAATGGCTGGCGCAGCCGTCCGGGTCATCCTTGAAGGCGGTGTTGCTGAGCGAACCCCGGTAATTGGCCAGCGCCGACACGCGCCAGTCGTTGCGTTCCCATGTCGCGCCGAGGTTGACCCGGTCATCCGGCGTGCCGATGCAGTTGGTCACGTCGCAATTGCCGTGGGTGCCGGCAAAGTCGCGCTGGCTGCCATCCTGTTCGGTGCGCAGCCATTTGAACAGATGGGTCCATTTCAGGTCGAAGGTCAGGTTGCCCCATCCGTTCCCCAGCGCAAAGCCCTGGCGCGCATCGAGGTCGGCGCCGCGCACCTTGGTGCTGGCCGAATTGACGTAATTGGCCAGCACCGCCGTGATCGCGCCCGGATCGCCGGGGATGGCGGTGGCGGTGCTGGGATCGCGCGCGATATGGCCGGCGGCGATCGCGGCGTCGGTCTGCTCCTGGTTGATTTCATTGGTGCGCCTGATTTCCCACACATCCAGCGATACGCTGCTGCGCGGGCGCGGGTCCCAGATCAGTCCCGCCGAATAGCTTTTCGAACGTTCCGGCTGCAAGGCGGGATTGGGCGACGTGATCACCGCGATCGAGGCCGGGTCGCACGCCGCCGCGACGCCCAGTGCGCAGCGCAGCGGATCGGCGGCGGTGGAAAACGCCGCCAGTCCGCCGACGCCGTTTTCCGCCGCGCTGGGCGCGCGGAAACCCTTGGCGAAAGTGGTGCGCAGCGCCAGCTCGCGCAGCGGCGTCCATTTGGCGCCGATCTTCGGCGTGTAGGAATTGCCGACATCGGAAAAATGGTCGGCGCGCAGCGCGGCCGACAATTCCAGCGTTTTCAGCACCGGCGCCAGCAATTCCGCATACAGCGCCGACGAGTTGCGGTTGCCTTTGTAGGCGGAGTAGCCGAGGCCGATGATGTTGCCGGTTTCCGTGCCTGGCGTCGGTCCCAGCTCGGTGGTTTCATGGCGAAATTCGGCGCCCAGCGCGAGACCCAGCGCACCGCCCGGCAACTGGTTCAATTCGCGGCTGGCCTTGAAGTCGATTTGCGACAGGCGGGTTCTGGCGTCGTTCGACAGTTGCGGCGACAGCGCGGCATACAGCGCGGCCGAATTCAGGCCGGCGTTTTCGGCGATGCGCCACACGCTGCCCGGCGGCAGCGCCGCGTAGGCCGGATTCAGCTGGGCGGCGGCGACATTGGCCGGCGTCGGATTGAGCAGCGCGAACGCGACGTTGCGCTGCAAATAGCCGGTTTGATCGTGGCTGATCTTGTTTTGCGAATACAGCAGCGCGCTGTCGATGTCCCATCCGGCCACGCTGCCCTTGATACCGGCCACCAGCCGCACGAAGGTCGATTCGATGTCGGACACGCGCGGGCCGACATCGGCCGCCAGGTAGCGCAGCCGCGCCGCCGTGCCGAAATACGGATTGTCCGGATGATCCGCGCCCAGCGCCGCGCCGGCATTGCTGACCGGACCAGCCGGCGAACCGACCGAGCCGCTGACGCTCGACGGCGTGGTGGCGGAGTGCGTATCGCTGTGGTACAGATTCAGTTCGGCATAAGTCTGCAGGCCGGGGTTGATCTGGTACGCGCCGCGGCCGAAGAAGTTGACGGTTTTTTGTTGCGGCTGGATCTGGCTATAGATTTGTTGCGCATCGATCAGGCAGCCGCCGCCCGGATCGCCTTGCGGGTGGCCGGTGAAGTTGCCGCAGGCCGCGGCGGGAAACTGGCGCGTGAAGCCGGTCCCGGCCAGGTTGCCGCGGTTGTAATAATCGAAGGTGGCGGGATTGCGCACATTGCCGTTGATGGCGTTGCCGGCCGCGTTATTGGTGGTGATGGCGCCGGTGCCGCCGAGCGCCTCGACGGCGCTGAAACCCTGGTCGCGCAAGTCGGCGCGGCCGATCGCGCCGCGGCCGATCGCGCCGCGGCCGTCGCGGTCGTGGTTCCAGATTTCGCGTTTTTCGCCGTATTCGAGATTCAGCAGCAGGTTGTAGCGGTCGTTGTCGAGGTCGCCGAAACCATGGGTCAGCGACACCCGGCTATCGCGCCCGTCCCGGTAGCGCGACTTGCCGTAGCTGGCCTTGATGGCGGTGCCCTGGTAATCCTTGCGCAAGATGACGTTGACCACGCCGGCGATCGCATCGGAACCGTAGATCGCCGACGCGCCGTCCTTGAGGATTTCGACCCGCTCCACCGCTTCGAGCGGAATGATGTTCAGGTCGGAAAACACTTTCTGGCCATCGTCGGCCAGGCCGTACGGCGCGACCCGGCGGCCGTTCAGCAGCACCAGCGTCGACGCGGCGCCCAGCCCGCGCAGCGACACGCCGGCCGCGCCGGCGGCAAAACCGTTGCCGAAGTTGCTGGGTACCGAACCCTGGTTATCAACCGCCAGCGTCTGCAGTAATTCGGCGACGCTGGTCTTGCCCGATTTTTCGATGTCGGCCGCGCTCAGGGTTTGTACCGGCGACGCCGTCTCGGCTTGCGCGCGGCGGATGTTGGAGCCGGTAATTTCAACCCGCGGCACCACTTGCGGACTGCCTTCCTGCGCTTGCGCCTGCGCGGGAAGCGCCAGCAGGATGCCGGCTCCGGCAACGGTATAACGCATGCGCGACAACAGTGTTTCAGTCATGTCGATCTCCTAGGTGACAAGCTAACAATCGGGGGGGCGCCGGCGCGGCCGGCGCATCGGTTGGCGAGACGATCCAGTCTTCGCCGTTGCCCTTTTCGGCCTTGGAGATGCATCAGTGGTGCGCGTCTTTCAGCGGTGTTGTGGCCGGCATGCGACATAGTGCCGCGCGACAATCGCTTGCCAAGCGTGGCCGATTGTTGTTATAGTCATCCAACAGTCACACATTTATTGGATTTTCTGCATGTTACGCTCCGCGTTTTTTACCAGCTATTTTTACTTTAGCAATTCCAACCCAAAGGCGGTGGAGTAGCGGCCGGTTCACGTAGCAGCAATAGCGAGATCCCAGCAAATTCTAAAAAACCGCCAGCGATGGCGGTTTTTTTTTACCTCGACGATTTATTTGATCTTAATTTTTTTGGAGAACACCATGCCACGCACCGATGACCTGCGCATCCGCGAAATGAAGGAACTGACCCCGCCGTCGCATCTGATCCGCGAATTCGCGTGCTCGGAACAGGCCGGACAAACCGCCGCCGCCGCGCGTATCGCGCTGCACCGCATCCTGCACGGCCAGGATGACCGCCTGATGGTCGTCATCGGGCCGTGCTCGATCCACGACACCAAGGCGGCGATGGAATATGCGCGCCTGCTGGTCAAGGAACGCGCCCGTTTCGCCGGCGAACTGGAAATCGTCATGCGCGTGTATTTCGAAAAACCGCGCACCACGGTGGGCTGGAAAGGCTTGATCAACGATCCCTACATGGATAACAGTTTCCGCATCAATGACGGCTTGCGCATGGCGCGCGAATTGCTGCGTGACATCAACGAACTGGGCTTGCCGGCCGGCACCGAATTCCTCGACGTGATCAGTCCGCAATACATCGCCGACTTGATCAGCTGGGGCGCGATCGGCGCGCGCACCACCGAATCGCAGGTGCACCGCGAACTGGCGTCCGGTTTGTCCTGTCCGGTCGGTTTCAAGAACGGCACCGACGGCAACGTCAAGATCGCGGTGGAAGCGATCAAGGCCGCGTCGCAGCCGCATCATTTCCTGTCGGTCACCAAGGGCGGCCACTCGGCGATCGTATCGACCAACGGCAACGAAGATTGCCACATCATCTTACGCGGCGGCAAGGCGCCGAATTATGACGCGGTCAGCGTCGAAGAAGCATGCAAGGCGATCGGCGCCCAAGGCCTGGCGGCGCGCCTGATGATCGACGCTTCGCACGCCAACAGTTCCAAAAAACCGGAAAACCAGGTGCCGGTGTGCACCGATATCGCGGCCCAGGTGGCGAGCGGCGACAGCCGCATCGTCGGCGTGATGGTAGAGTCGCACCTGGTGGCGGGACGTCAGGACCTGGTGCCGGGCAAGGAACTGGTGTACGGCCAGTCGGTCACCGATGGCTGCATCGATTGGCAAAGCAGCGTGGCGGTGCTGGAAACGCTGGCGGCGGCGGTCAAACAGCGCCGTTTGCAGGACGAGAACTGAGCCGATAAAATAAAAACCGCCGCCGGCATCGCTGCCGGCGGCGGTTTTTCAAGCGCGTTTTAAATTAAAACGTGTAGCTGCCGCGCAGGTAGAACGCGCGGCCGACCGGGTCGGTGTAGCGCGGATCGTAACCCTTCTGGAACAGCGAGCCCTGGTTGGAGAATGGCGGTTCCTTGTCGAACAGGTTCTTGACACCCGCCGTCACCAGCACGCCCTTGAAGCCGGTGTAGCTGCCCGACAGATTCCACAAGCTGTACGACGACACATCGTGCTGGTATTGCGCATCGACATTGTTCTGGTCGGTATAGCGCGACTTATAGGTTTGCGACACGGTCGCGCCCCAATTGCCCAGGCGCCAGTTCAGCGCCGCCGTATGTTTCCAGCGGAACACTGGATTATTATCGGCGTAACGTCCGACGTTGCTGATGAATGCGCCATCGCGCTCGTTCTGGTAATCGTATTTGTGGACATAAGTGCCATCCACCGACAGGCTGAAGTCGCCGTAACCATTGGTGCGCGGCAAACGTGCATTCAAGCTGACATCGATACCGTCGGTCTTGACCTCGCCCAGGTTGTCGTTCAAGTCCAGGATCGCGTACGGCGAACCGTCCGGATTGCGCAAGAACAAGGCCTTGTATTTCTCATAGTTGCCGTAGATCGATTGTTCCGGCAACGCGGCGATCTTGTCCTTCAAATGGATATTCCAGTAATCGAGCGCCACGGTGATTTCCGGGATCGGTTCCAGCACCACGCCGAAGGCGAAGGTTTTCGATTTTTCCGGTTTCAGGTTGGCATTGCCGCCTTGCAGCTTGAATTGCTGCAAATCGCAATCGCGCAGCGGATTGGCGGCCGGCGTCGGCTTGCCGCCCGGGCACAGGATCGGATCGTCGTAGCTATCGTTGGTATCGTTTTTCGATGGCGGCGCATTTTTTTCAAACAGCGTCGGCGCGCGGAAGCCGGTGCTGGCCGAACCGCGCAGCACGACTTGTTTGCTGGCCTGGTAACGCACGCCCAGTTTCGGGTTGGTGGTATTGCCGACGTCGCTGTAGTTATCGAAACGCACCGCCAGGTTGACTTCCAGGTCCTTAATCAGCGGCAAGTTGACTTCGCCGAACACCGCTTCGATATTGCGCGAACCGTCTTTCGACTGCGAGCCGGACAGGCCGGAACTGGTGGCCTGGCTGGCGATATCGCGGTTGACGTTGAAGGCGGCTTTTTCATGGCGCAATTCGCCGCCCAGCGCGATCGCCAGCGGGCCGCCGGCCAGTTGCGTCAATTCGCGGCTGCCCTTGATATCGAAACCGGTGGTGGTGACCTTGGCGTTTTGCACCTCGCCACGCAATGCGGTGCTGGCCAGGTAGGCGGCGCCGGCCGCGTCTTGCGCGGCGAATGGATTGAGGATGCCGTTGCGCACGCCGGCCGCGAACGATGCGTCTTGCACATAACCGCCGGTAAAGTTTTCCGCCGATTTGCTGATCGAATAGGTCAGGCCGGTTTTATAGTCCCAGCCGGCCAGTTCGCCTTCCAGCGCCAGCACCAGCCGGTCGGCCGTGCCTTTCGAATCGATTTGCCGTTGCCCCGCCTCGGTCGGGCGCCAGTTGACGATCAATGGCTGGCCCGACAGGCCGGCCTGGGCCGGCACGCCGCCGCCAGGATTACCCGGGTAATACTTGCTGGTATTCGGCAGCACCAGTTCGATTTGCGGCGGGGGCGCGGTGCGCGACTGGACCTTGTTCTCGGAGTGCAAATACTCGACGGTGGCCAGGTGGCCGTCGCCAAGCTTGAAGGCGCCCTTGCCGAAGAATGCCAATTGTTCCTGCTTCGGCAAATCGTCGATCTGGCGCGTGTAATCCTGGCGGCAAGTGCCGTTTCCCGGCACCGACAGCGGCGGGTTGCAACCGCTGGCGAAACCCGGATTGCCGGTGACGCCTGAACCTGGATCGAAATAATTACCGGGGAAGGTGGTGCCGCTGGTCAAGGCCAGGCCGCGGTTCGGGATGATGCCGGTTTTCGAGAAATCGCGGTCTTGCGAAGTCAGCACGCCTTGCTTGTGATAATCGAGCACGCCGAAGATGTTGTAGCCCTGGGTATCGAGCTTGCCGAAGCCGGACGACAGGTTGATGCGCTGCTCGGCGCCGCCCTTGTGTTCCGGTGTTATCAGTTCGGCGGTGATATTGGTGACATTGATCGAGCGCTTGGTGATGAAGTTGATCACGCCGCCGATCGCGTCGGTGCCGTAGATCGCCGAGGCGCCGTCGCGCAGCACTTCGACCCGGTCCAGCGCGGAAATCGGGATGATGTTCAAGTCGACGCTGGCGCCGTCGTATGGATGGTTGGCGATGCGCCGGCCATTCAGCAGGACCAGGGTTTTGTCGCCGCCCAGGCCGCGCAAGTCGGCGCTGGCCTGGCCGCCGGTCGGCAAGCCGCTGGTATTGCCGCCGACCGCGTTGCCGCTGCCCAGGCTCGATGCATTCGATGGAATCTTGCTGAGTACTTCCTGCGCCGTCGTCAAGCCTTGCTTGGCGAATTCTTCCGCCTTGAAGACGGTGAGCGGATTGGCGGTTTCCGATACCAGCCGTTTGATCGACGACCCGGTGATTTCGACGCGTTGCACCGTTTCAGGCGCGGCTTCCTGGGCCAGCACCGGCAAGGCCAGCAAGCCGAGGCCTGCGGCGCAGATGATGCGGATCGAGCGGGATAGCGGTATTTCTCTGATCATATTCAAAACTCCAGATGGAACAGCACGGGTGACTAGATTGAAAACGGCCGGCGGCGTCGCCAGACAAGGCGAACGGCTGTTTGGCCATTACATCATGTAATAAAAAATCAACGAAAAATGTTTACCATTTTGCATCCATGGAATGTAACTATTTGATCGACAAAAAGTCAACATTGCATAGACGTTTGTGTGTTTAAACAACAATTGCGGAAAAGATATTTGAGATTTTGCAAGAATGGCGCTGATTGTGCTGGCCTGGTGACGACGGCCGGGGTGGAAGGATGGCGCGAGGGACGACGATGAGAGGCAGGGAGCAGAGAGGGGGCAATAAAAAAGGGACGGTGATCACTCACCGTCCCTTGCTGATTTAATTCAAGTGCGAATTAAAAGAATTTGTAGCTGGCGCCGACCTTGAAGTAGCGGCCGATGGCGCCGCTGGCGTCCATCGGGTTGTAGCTGATGCCGCCGTAAGTCAATGGATCGAGTGGCGCAACTTTATCGGTCACGTTGTTGATCGACGCGAACAATTGCAGTTGCTTGCTGTAATTCCAGCGTGTCGACAGATCGAGCGTGGTGAACGATGCGATCTTGCAACCGTTAGGCGCAGGCGTACCGTCCGTCAACTGGGAGGCGCAAGGATCGCCTTCAACCCGCACGTTCTTCATGTCGGAGCGGTAATTGATGATGCCGCTGACATTCCAGTTGCCCAGGTCCCAGGAACCGGTGACGTTGATCTTGTCTTTCGGCGTGCCGGCGCAGTCCGACGTATCGCAATTGCCATGGGTGCCGGCATATTGAGAGCGTGCCGTGTCCGATTCGGCACGTACCCACGAGGCGACGTGGGTCCAGGTCAGGCCGATGGTGGCGCGGCCGTATGCGCCCAGGCGCAAGCGTTGTTTCACATCCAGGTCGACACCTTTGATTTCGGTGAAGCTCGAGTTGCGGTAGGGCGCATTGACGATCAACAAGCTGCCCGTGTTCGGCACCACGACGCCGTTGATGGTCAGGTTATTGTTCGGATTGCGGACCGCGCTAGGCAAGGCGGCTGCATCGCTGTAGGTCGTTGGATTGATTTCATCGCTGCGTTTGATTTTCCAGCCGTCCAGCGACAGGCTCAGGTTGTCGATCGGATCCCATACCATGCCCAGGGTGTAGCCTTTGGACGTTTCAGGACGCAGATCCGGATTGCCGACTTTGATTGCCGAGATCGTGATGCTGCAATCCGCATCGTCGGCGCCAGGCAGTTTCTTGCCGTTCGGGCAACGGATAGGATCGCGCACGGTCGAGTTGCCGGTCGATTGCGAGCTGCTATTGCTTTCCGCTGGGCCGGGTGCGCGGAAACCTTCCGAATACGTGCCGCGCAAGGCGAAGGTTTTCAGCGGGGTCCATTTGGCGCCCAGTTTTGGCGTGGTCGACGAGAAGTTGTCGTATTTGTCGTAACGTACTGCGCCCGACAATTCCACTGTTTTCAGTACCGGCGCCAGCAGTTCGACGAATACCGCGGACACTTTGCTGTCACCTTTGGCGGCCACATAGCTGGTGTTGATCGAGCCGTCTTCGGTGCCCGACAGCGAAGGATTGTCGAGTTTATCGCGCCGGTGTTCCGCGCCGACCGCGATACCCAGGTTACCGCCCGGCAGGGCGAACAGTTCACGCGATGCCTTGAAGTCGATGATGTCGAGCTTGGTGGTCGAATCGGAGGTGGCGTGGGTCACCATGGCGGCATACAGCGAAGCCGGGTTCTTGTACGCCTGCGAACCGATGTAGTACGGGAAGTACTTGCTGGTTGGATCGCCCAATGCGGCCTTGAGCACTTTCATGTTCAGCATATTGCTGTAATCGAGGTGCAGCTTTGATTCGGAGTGGGTGAAGCCGGTATCGTAATCCCAGCCCATCGCCGAACCTTTGAGGCCGACCACGAAGCGGCTGAACTCGTTATTGGCCTGGCGTGTGCTCGGGCCCACGTCGAATGCGGAATAGCGCAGGTTGACCGCCTGGCCATACGGATTTTGCGGATGAGACGCGGCCAGTTGCACGGCATTGGCGCCGGCGCCATAGTTGATTACGCCGCCAGGAAAGGCGACAACCTGGCTGACCGAAGGCGGGATCACGGTAAAGGCGGTATCGCGCTTCGAGTAGCCGGCTTCGGCGTAAGCCTGGGTCTCGCTATTGAGCTGCCAGGTGCCGCGGGTGTAGAGATTGACCGACTCGATCTTGGGCTGCATCGAGCGGAACTGATCCTGGTTCCATGCGCAGCCGCCATTCGGGTCTTGCGGCGTGGTGGTCGACAGTGCGGAGCAGCCCGGCAGGGAAACATACTTGCCGGTATTCGGATTGAAGATCGAACCGGTGGGGCTGGCGCCGGGGTTGCTGGTAAGCTGGCCGGTGGTGAACTGGTTCGACAGCGGATAGCCATAGGCGCGCAGGTCGCTCTTGCCGATCCATTTGCGGCTGGACCGGTCGGTATTCATCAGCATGTCCGACTGGTTGTATTCGGCGTTGATGACGAAGTTATATTTGTCGGTCTCAAGGTTGCCCTTGCCATACGTGATCGAGGCTTTGTTCTGCTTGTCGTCGCCATAGCCGGAAATGCCGCTATCGGCTTTGACGGTCAAGCCTTCGAAGTCCTTGCGCAAGATGATGTTGACCACGCCGGCGATCGCATCGGCGCCGTAGGTGGACGAAGCGCCGTCTTTCAGGATCTCGATCCGCTCGACGATTTGCATCGGGATGGTCGACAGGTCGGTGAAGCTTTTCTGGCCATCGTCGGCGCGGGCGAACGGCGCCATGCGGCGGCCGTTCAGCAGTACCAGCGTCGAGGTCGCACCCAGGCCACGCAGCGAAATCGCGGTGGAACCGGCGGCAAAACCGTTGCCGAAGCCGGTAGGCAGCGAACCTGCGCCATCGGCGGTCAGGGTTTGCAGGTATTCGGAGACCGTCGCCTTGCCCGATTTGAGCAAGTCGTCACTGGTGATGATTTGTACCGGCGACGCGGTTTCGGCGGTGGCGCGCTTGATGCTCGACCCGGTGACTTCCACCCGCTGCACGTTGGCGTCTTGCGCCATGGCCGGCTGCGCCAGCATGCCGAGGGTGACCGCAGCAATACCACCTGAGCAAATCAGGCGTACCGAGCGGGATATAGCTTTTTCCATCATCATTCTCAAAACTCCCATTAAAACCGTCGGTCCGGCCGGGTAAGCAAGACGTTCGGCATTTTTTTTCAAAGGCGATTGCTGCGTCGGCAATCGATGTGGAAAAATTCTATTCAGTTATTTTTCCTCGGGGTCATAAGACCACTTGGCGGCTTTGAGTGTCAACGAAGAGCGTTCTTATTCGGCATAGAAACAACATAATTTTCGATGCTTTTTTAGGAATATCAAAAAAATAAAAAATAAATGCTGCAAAGCAGCATATTGAAATTTTTTAGATTTCAACTTTACAATGAGAAGCAACGTAAGGGTTCCTACGGATATGTTTTTGTGTCAATTTGCTGCGTCGCAGCAATGTCATGTCTAGACAACTATGTTGCGCTGCATCACGGTCTTTTTCAACCCCCATGCCTTAAGCCTGAGGCGCGAAATATGCGTTATCGTTACGCCTTTTTTTGACGCGGCGGGGAAACGCCTGTACCTTGCGGGCAAGGCACAAATCTTGCGTAGAGTTTGCGCCACAGGGATGGAACTTGGAAGCTGTCGGCTGCAATCCAGCGGATGGCGATCACAGTGCACTAATTCAATGCGGAAATAACAGAGATGGAAAGGTTTTACATGAAGTCACCATGGATACGCCGCCTGGCGCTGGCCGCCTGTATCGGCATGGCCGGTATCACGCCGCTGGCCGCCAGCGCCGCGGCCGCCGCCAAAGCGCCGGTCAAGGTTTTGCGCTATATCTTACCGGCCGCCGAAACTGGTTTTGATCCAGCCACCGCGCGCGACCTGTACAGCAACCTGATTGTCCAGGCGATGTTCGACACGCTGTATACCTATGACTACCTGGCGCGTCCGGCCAGGATCGTGCCGCAAGCGGCCGCCGCGCTGCCGGAAATTTCGGCCGATGGCAAGACGTACACCATCCGCTTGAAAAAGGGCATCTTGTTTACGCCCGATCCAGCGTTCAAGGGCAAGCGCCGCGAATTGACGATGGCCGACTTTGTGTATTCCTGGAAGCGCTTGTTCGATCCGCGCCTGGCGTCGCCGCATAGCTGGCTGTTTGAAAACAAGATCGTCGGCTTTGATGAGTTGGCGGCAGAAGCCAAGAAAACCAATAAACTCGATTACGACAAGAATGTCGCCGGTTTCGAGATCCTCGATCCGTACACGCTGCGTATCCACCTGAAACAGACCGACTTCAATTTGCCGATGGTGCTGGCGCATCAGCCGACGTCGGCGCTGGCGCGCGAAGTGGTCGAGAAATATGGCGATATCAAGGGCGAGGTCGCGTCGAACCCGGTCGGCAGCGCCTTTTATAAATTGGGCGAGTGGGTGCGCGGCAACCGCATCGTCTTGAATGAAAACACCGACCATTTGCCGGAAACCTGGAATTTCCAGGCTGGCGACGATCCCGACGACCAGCGCATCGTGGCCCAGATGAAGGGCAAGAAGATACCGCAAATCGGCCGCATCGAGATCAGCGTGATGATCGAAGATCAGTCGCGCTGGCTGTCATTCCAGAGCGGCGGCACCGACCTGTTCTGGCTGGATGGTCCGCTGGCGCCGAAAGCGATGCTCGACGGCAAGTTGCGGCCGGAACTGGCGACCAAGGGCGTGCAACTGTCGCGCCTGTTGGATCCGGAAATGACGTATTACTACTGGAATATGGAAGATCCGGTACTGGGCGGTTTCTCGAAAGAGAAAATCGCACTGCGCCGCGCGATTGCGATGGCCCACAATATCGATGAGGAAATCCGCATCGTGTGGAATGGCCAGGCCCAGCGCCTCGACTATCCGATCCCGCCGGGCGTGGTCGGCTACGATCCCAAATACAAGAGCTTGCTGCAATACGATCCGGTGCTGGCCAACAAGCTGCTCGACAAATTCGGCTACAAGAAGGGCGCGGATGGCTGGCGGACTTTGCCGGACGGCAAGCCGCTGCTGATCCGCTATGTGTCGCGCAACGAAGCCAATGGCGTGCTGCAAGCCGAGATGTGGCGCAAGACCTACAACGCGATCGGCATCAGGATGGAAAACGACCGCATGATTTTCAGCGACATCATGAAAGAGGAAAAGAATTGCAAGTTGCAGACGCGTACCGCGCCATGGATTGCCGACTATCCGGACGGCGATAACTTCATGCAATTGTTTTACGGTCCGAACGCCAAGCAGAATAACAATGGCTGTTACCAGGACCCGGTATATGACCAATGGTATGCCGCCAGCCAGAAATTGCCGGACGGTCCGGAACGCGACGCGCTGTACCACAAGATGGCACGCCAGCTGGAAGTGAACGCCGGTTCGCTGATCGGCTATGCCCGCTACCGCAATATGCTGGCGCAAAAGACCGTGCTCGGCTACAAGAAGCATCCAGTGCTGCTGGAGGAATTCCAATACATCGATATCGACCCGGCGCTGGCTAAATAAGCGCTGCTTATAACTTTTAGGAAATATCATGTTTGCTTATATCCTGCGCCGCCTGTGGCAAATGCTGCCCACCATGCTGGGCGTGGTCTTGCTGGTGTTTATCTTGTTTAACTGGGTCGGCGGCGATCCGGCCTACATCCTGGCCGGCAAGATGTCTAATGCCGAAAGCATCGCCAATATCCGCCGCCAGCTGGGCGTCGACCAGCCGTACTACATCCAGTTGTGGATTTTCATCAAGCAAATCGTCACCTTCGATTTTGGCCAGAGCTGGGCCACCGGCGAAACCGTGTCGCACATCATCGCCAGCCGGCTCGGCCCGTCGCTGACGGTGCTGATACCGCTGACCATCCTGGAAACCTTCTTCGGCATCGCGCTGGCGCTGGTGATCGCCTTCGTGCGCGGCTCGCTGACCGACCGCGCGGTGATGATCGCCTGCACCGTCGGCATGTCGATCAGCATCCTGGTCTACATCATCGTGTTCCAGTACGGTTTCGCCTACAAGCTGGGCCTGTTCCCGGTGCAAGGCTGGGGCGACAGTTTCTGGGAAAACCTGCTGCGCTATTCGACGCTGCCGATCCTGATCGGCCTGGCGGTATCGATCGCGCCGACGCTGCGCCTGTTCCGCACCTTCGTGCTGGATGAGGCGAGCCAGGATTATGTGCGCACCGCGCGCGCCAAGGGCTTGAAGGAAGGCCGCATCATGTGGGTCCACGTGCTGCGCAACGCGGCGATTCCGATCATCACCTATGTGATGTCCAACTTGCCGGCGCTGCTGATCGGCGCGTTCCTGCTGGAACGGTTCTTCGGCATCCCCGGCATCGGCCGCGAAGTGATCCTGGCCGTCGAGCGCAGCGATTTTCCGGTGATCAAGGCGATTACCGTGTATGTCGCCGTCGCCACCATGATCTTCAACTTGCTCACTGACCTGATGTATCAGGCGGTCGATCCACGCGTACAACTGAAGTAAGGATAGTGATGTCGAATACAACCATTTCGCCGGCGGCCGCTGCGCCGGCCATCGCCTCGCCCGGCCTGTGGGCGCTGGCCTGGCGCCGTTTGCGCGCCGATAAAGTCGCCATGGCGGCACTGGCCGTGGTCGGCGCGTTCCTGTTGATGCTGGTGCTGTCGGCCAGCGGCTTGATCGTGTCCGACTGGGAAAACGAAGTCGCTGTCAGTTATGCACCGCCGGCCTTTGTCGGCGCCGACGCCACTTCCGGTTTCGCGGTCAGGAAAGCGGTCGACGCCGATGCGCCGACCCCGGTCAATGTGCTCGATCCGCTGGCCGAGGATATCCGCCAGTTGAAGGCCGAAATCGGCCGCGATCCGTCGCTGACCATCGATATGTACGGCGTGGCCGATCCGCTGGCGGCCGAGATGACGCAATTGCATATCGCACTCGGCCATGTGCGCGAGGGCGGCGTGCTGGCCAAGCGCGAAACGCTGCCGTTCGGCGCCGACAAGTGGGGCCATGACATCCTCAAGAAAACCATCAAGGGCGCCGAAACGTCGATCGTGGTCGGCCTGGTGGCGGCCTTGCTGGCAGTCATCCTCGGCACCTTGTTCGGCGCGTTTTCCGGTTATTACGGCGGCTTCATCGACGATTTCTTTAACTGGTTCTACAGCATCTTCACGTCGATCCCATCGATCCTGATGATCTTGACGGTGGCCGCCGTATTGCAGCAAAAAGGCGTGACCACCATCGTGCTGATCCTCGGCCTGACCGGCTGGACCGGGCCGTACCGCCAGATCCGCGCCGAATACATCAAGCACAAGGCACGCGAATACGTGATGGCGGCCGACGCGATCGGCGCGTCGCACTGGCGCAAGATGTTCTCGCACATCTTCCCGAACATCAGCCACGTGGCGCTGGTGCAAATGTCGATCCTGGTGGTCGGTTTCATCAAGGCCGAGGTGATCCTGAGCTTCCTCGGTTTCGGCGTGCCGGTCGGCGTGGTGTCCTGGGGCAGCATGCTGAACGAGGCGCAAAACGAATTGATTCTTGGCAAGTGGTGGCAATTGACCGCCGCAGCGGTGGCGATGGCGGTACTGGTGACGGCGTTCTCGCTGTTTACCGATGCGCTGCGCGATGCGCTCGATCCCAAAGTGAAATAAACAGGAAGCGCCATGCATCAAGCACATACCAATCAAGCTCCCATGAGTCCGGACAATTTGCTGGAAGTGCGCAATCTGCGCGTCACGTTCCGGCTCGATAAAAAGAATACCTTCGAAGCCGTCAAAGGCCTTTCCTTCAACATACCGCGCAATGCCACCGTGGCGCTGGTCGGCGAGTCCGGCAGCGGCAAGTCGGTCAGTTCGCTGGCGGTGATGGGGCTGCTGCCGCCGGATAACACCATCATCGATCCGGCCAGCGGCATTTTCTTCGACGGCCGCGACTTGCTGAAACTGTCCATCGCCGAGCGGCGCGACATGTGCGGCAAGGATATTTCGATGATCTTCCAGGAACCGATGTCGTCGCTGAATCCGGTGTTCACGGTCGGTTTCCAGATCGCCGAAGTATTGCGCCAGCACATGGGCATGGACCGCAAGCAAGCCCGCGCCCGCACGCTGGCATTGCTGGAAGAAGTCGGGATTCCCGATCCGAAGACCAAGATCGACGCTTATCCGAACCAGATGTCGGGCGGCCAGCAGCAGCGCGTGATGATCGCGATGGCGATCGCCTGCGAACCGAAATTGCTGATCGCCGACGAGCCGACCACCGCGCTCGACGTGACGATCCAGAAGCAGATCATGGATTTGATCGCCAAGCTGCAAAAGAAACACCAGATGTCGGTCTTGTTCATCACCCACGACCTGGGCCTGGTGGGCGAGATCGCCGACCAGGTCATCGTGATGCGCCATGGCGAAGTGCGCGAAACGGGCGACGTCAGGCAAGTATTCGACGACCCGCAAGATTCCTACACCAAGGCATTGCTGCATTGCCGTCCATCGCTGGATCACCGGCCTTGGCGTTTGCCGATCATCAACGATTACCTGAATGGCAGCGCCGGTCCCGGCATCGAAGTGCGCGAACGCAGCCGGGGTTATGTGCCGGACGATGAAAACGTGCTGGTGGTGAAAAACCTCAGCAAGAGTTTTTACCTGCGCGAAGGGCTGTTCGGCAAGCGCGAATTCAAGGCCGTCAAGGATGTATCGTTCAACCTGCCGCGCGGCAAGACCCTCGGCGTGGTCGGCGAATCCGGTTCCGGCAAGACCACCGTTGGTTTGACCTTGTTGCGTCTGCACAAGGCGACCGGCGGTACCGCCATGTTCGAAGGCAAGGACTTGATCGCCATGCCGGACCGCGAATACTTGCCGTATAAACGCCGCATCCAGATTATTTTCCAGAATCCGTATGCGTCGCTGAATCCGCGTTTTACTGTCGGACAAATCTTGCTGGAGCCGATGCGCATCCACAAGATCGGCGGCAACGACAAGGAGCGCATCGAAAAAGCCTATTGGCTGCTGGAAAAGGTCGGCTTGCCGGCGCAAGCATTCCACCGTTATCCGCATGAATTCTCCGGCGGCCAGCGCCAGCGCATCGCGATCGCGCGCTGCCTGACGATGCAGCCGGAAATCCTGGTGTGCGATGAATCGGTGTCGGCGCTGGACGTATCGGTGCAAGCCCAGGTCTTGAATTTGCTGCAGGATTTGCAGGATGAATTCGGCCTCAGCTACATCTTCATTTCGCACGACTTGTCAGTGGTCAAATATATCGCCGACCAGGTGATGGTGATGAACCAGGGCGCGGTGGTCGAGATCGCGAATTCGGATGAGTTGTACCGTAATCCTACCCATCCTTATACGCAAACCCTGCTCGGCGCGATTCCCCGCGGCATGCAGCTGTAGCGGCACCCGCCGGAGCGCCAGTGCGCGCTGCGGCGGTTTTTCCCTGGCGGGGCCACGCTGCACATAATGAAAGTTACAATGAAATCACCATGGATGCGCCGCCTGGCGCTGGCTGGCTGTGTCGGCTTGACCGCGATGCCCACGCTGGCCGCGGCCAGCCCTGCGCCGGCGCCGCTGAAGGTCTTGCATTACATCTTGCCGGCCGCCGAGACCGGCCTCGATCCGGCCACCTCGAACGATGAATCCAGCCTGGTGATCGAACACGCCATTTTCGATACCTTGTACACCTATGATTACCTGGCCCGTCCGGTCAAGGTGATACCGCAAGCGGCGGCCGCGATGCCGGACATTTCGGCCGATGGCAAGACCTATACCATCCGCCTCAAAAAAGGCATGTTGTTCACGCCGGACCCCGCCTTCAAGGGCAAGCGCCGCACATTGACGATGGCCGATTTTGTGTACTCCTGGAAACGCTTGTCCGATCCGCGGCTGTTCTCGCCGAACAGCACCTTATTACAGGATGCGGTGCTTGGCCTGGATGAATTGGTGGCCGATGCCCGGAAAAACAAGAAGTTTAGTTATGACAAGAATGTCGCCGGTTTCGAGTTGCTCGATCCATACACGTTGCGCATCCATCTGAAGCAGGCCAATTTCAATTTTGCGCTGCTGCTGGCGCAGGTGCCCGCCGCCGCGCTGGCGCGTGAAGTGGTCGAACGCTATGGCGATGTCAAGGGCGCGGTCGGGTCGAATCCGGTCGGCACCAGCTTTTACAAATTGGGCGAGTGGGTGCGCGGCAGCCGTATCGTATTGGATGAAAATACCGACCATTTGCCGGAAACCTGGGATGTCGCGCCTGGCGCCGATCCCGACGACCAGCGCATCGTGTCCCAGATGAAGGGCAAGAGGATGCCGCAGATCGGCCGCATCGACATCAGCATCCAGACCGAAGGCCAGTCGGGCTGGCTGTCGTTCCAGAGCGGCGCCGCCGATCTGTTCGCGCTGCATGGCGAGCTGGCGGCGAAAGCGCTGCAGGACGGCAAGCTGCGGCCGGAACTGGCCGCCAGGGGAGTGCAACTGTCGCGCTTTTTGGCCCCGACCATCAATGCCTACTACTGGAATATGAAAGATCCGGTAGTCGGTGGCTTCTCGAAAGAAAAGATCGCGTTGCGCCGGGCCATGGCAATGGCCTACGATGTGAATCAGGAAATCCGCATTGCCTTGCGTGGCGAGGGCCAGCGCCAGGACCATCCGGTCGCGCCGGGCATGACTGGCTACGATCCGGACTACACAAGTGTGCTGCAATACGATCCGGTGCTGGCCAACAAGCTGCTCGACCGCTTCGGCTACAAAAAAGGCCCGGATGGCTGGCGCACTTTACCGGACGGCAAACCGCTGCTGATCCATTTTTCATCGGTCAGCAGCAGCGCCGGCGTGCTGCGCGCCGAGTTATGGCGCAAGGCCTATACCGCGCTCGGCATCCAGATGGAAACCGAGTTGAAAACAGTCGGCGACCTGATCGAAGAACTAAAGAATTGCAAGTCGCAAGCGTTCTACGCGCCAATGGCCGCCGATACTCCTGACGGCGATAGTTTCATGCAATCGTTTTACGGCCCGAATTCTTACCAGAGCAATAATAATTGCTACCAGGATGCGCAATACGATCAATGGTATGTGGCCAGCCAGACATTACCGGCCGGCCCGGAACGCGCCGCGCTGTACCGTCAAATGGCGCGCCGGCTGGAAGTGACCGGCGGCGTGCTGATCGGCTATGCGAGCGTCAGCAATGTGCTGGCGCAAAAGAATGTGCTGGGCTACAAGAAGCATCCCTTCTTGCTGGAAGAGTGGCGCTATATCGATATCGATTCGCAATCGACCCCGGCGCGCGGCATGAGCCCGGCGCCGGCCAGATAAGCGTGGCTGGCCAATCGCCAGGTAGCCGGGCAGGAGCGAACAGGCAACCGCCCTGTCAAAATATGGCCACTCCGGCGGCGTAATCAATTACCGGGCCAGCACTTTCAACAGTTCCTTGTGGAAGGCGTCCGGCTGCTCCATTTGCGGCGCATGGCCGAGGCCCGGGAATTCGATCAGCTGGCCTTGCGGGATCAGCTTGACCGCTTGCTTGCCCAGTACTTCGTAATGGCCGACCCTGGCCTTGACCTCCGGCGGCGCGATGTCGCTGCCGATCGCGGTGGTGTCGGCGTCGCCTATCATCAGCGCGACCGGCATTTTCAGCAGCGGGAATTCATAGATCACCGGCTGGGTGAAGATCATGTCGTAGATCAGTGCCGAATTCCACGCCACCAGCTGGTGGCCCGGACCCTGGTTCAAGCCGACCACCATGTCGACCCAGCGCTCATATTCCGGTTTCCAGCGATTCACGTAATAGGTCGATTTTTCATAGTTCCGCACCGACTCGGCGCTGAGTTTCAATTCGCGCTCGTTCCACTGGTCGACCGTGCGGTGCGGCACGCCCAGCGCCTTCCAGTCTTCCAGCCCGATCGGATTGACCAGTACCAGCCGCGACACGGCTTGCGGATACATCAGCGCATAACGGGTGGCCAGCATGCCGCCGGTCGAATGGCCGATGACGACGCTGCGCGTCACGCCGATATGCTGCAGCAGCGCCGCGGTATTGCCGGCCAGTTGCTGGAAAGTATATTGATAATGTTCTGGCTTGGTCGATGCGCAAAAGCCGATCTGATCCGGCGCCACCACCCGGTAGCCGGTCTCGCTGAGCGCGGTGATGGTCTGCTCCCACGTTGCGCCGCAGAAATTCTTTCCGTGCAATAGCACCGCGGTCTGGCCGTTCGGCGTGCCTTTCGGCGCCACGTCCATATACGCCATTTTCAGCGGCTGGCCCTGCGATATGAAGTTGAACGACTGGATCGGATGGGGATAGCTGAAACCTTGCAGTTCGACGCCGTAGGACGGGCCGGCGGCCTGGGCGCTCTGTATTACTGCCGGCAGCGCGGCCGCCAGCAGCATGGCGGCGCGATGGTTGATGGTGAAATATGGATGGGGCATCGGGGTTGTCCTCGGGGTAGGCTGGGTTGTCATATAAAATCGTTGAGGCTTGTGTTTATGTCGGATGTCGATATATAGGAAAAAGTAAGTTGCGCAATGGCTACAAGCCGCATGCTTGCTGCCTTAATCCTGGAGTACGCCCATACTTGATCAGGTCAGATGGGATAAAATACCAACATGCCAACCCTCATTCATCTCCTCGAACATTACGGCGTCCTGATCGTGTTTGCGATCGTCCTGGTCGAACAGGCAGGATTGCCGATACCCGCCTATCCGATCCTGATCGTGGCGGGCGCGCTGGCCGTCGATGGCGATATGCACTGGTATTCGGTACTGGGGGTAGCTTTGCTGGCGTGCATGATCAGCGATTTTACGTGGTATCGCGCGGGACGGTATTTTGGCAAGCGGATTTTGAAATTGCTGTGCCGGATATCGTTGTCGCCCGATTATTGCGTCAGCCAGACCGAAGACAATTTCAACCGCTGGGGGCCGAAGGCGTTGATCGTCGCCAAGTTCATTCCGGGCTTTAATACCATCGCCGCGCCGATGTCGGGCGCAATGGGCACCCGGCTGGAAAAATTCCTGTGTTTCAGTTTCCTCGGCGCGTTGCTGTGGAGCGGCGCGGGCATCGCCATCGGCGCCTATTTCCATGCCAGCGTGCAAAGCGTGCTCGATACCCTCAGCACCATGGGCACCACCGCGCTGGTCGTGCTGATGGTCTTGCTGGGTTTGTTCCTGCTGTATAAATACATCGAACGCAAACGTTTTCGCCAAGCATTGCAAGTCGACCGTATCGGCATCGAGGAATTGCTCGACATGATCAACGAGGGCAGGGAACCGGTGCTGGTCGATGCGCGCAGCGTCACCGCCCAGGGGCTGGAGCCGGCGGTGCCGGGCGCGCTGTTCTTTAACGGCGGCGAACCGGTGGTGCTGCAAGCCTATGACAAGGATAGCGACATCATCGTGTATTGCAGTTGCCCCAACGACGTCACCGCCGCCCACGTGGCAAAAATCCTGCATGAACATGGATTCCACCGCGCCAAGCCGCTGCACGGCGGTCTGGACGCATGGAATGCGGCCACCCGCGGCAGCGAGCCGCCGGCGCCAGCCGTCACGCCGGGACTGGCCGGCAGCCTGTAATCGTCACGCCCGGCGACTACGGTATTTTTACTATGAATTGGTAGTAAAAATACCAACTGCGTTGCCGGCTGTCGCCAGTCAGCCATGAATTGCGGTCGTCACGCTTGAAAATCACGCCATTCCGTCCTTTTTCGTATAAATTCCTTGAATATCAAGGACTTAACGGTGTGTCAGCGCTTGCTTTCGGGGAGCGGACGTAGTTTGACTACCTTTGATAAATGTCTGTTTTCTCGCATTTCTCCCTTAAAAAGTGCAAATCCTGTACTTAAACTACAAAGATTGCTTGCGTAGCCCAGTATAAATCCATTAAGCTTGGCTTCCATTTTGGCCGCTTCTTGCCGCCCATCATGGCGTTCTCTTTTTTCAGCCCTTAGCCCTTTAGCCCTTATTCGATATCATGAGCAATCTGTCCCCGCCGGTGCCGTCAGTTTCTGCCACGAAGTTTGAACATGGTCCGCGCCTGCTGGCCGATGTCGGCGGCACCAATGCGCGGTTTGCGCTGGAAGTGGCGGCGGGGCAGATCGGCCTGGTCGAAGTCTTGCCTTGCGCGAACTACCCCACTTTCACCGACGCCTTGAAAGCGTATCTGGCCTTGCCGAATATCGCGGCGGCCGGCGGCCAGGATGTGCGCCATGCGGCGGTGGCGATCGCCAATCCGGTCGACGGCGACTTTTTGCAGATGACCAATCACGACTGGGCCTTTTCGATCGAGGCGGTACGCGTCGATTGCGGCTTCGAGACTTTTGTCGTGGTCAACGATTTCACCGCGCTGGCCCGTTCGCTGCCGGCGCTGACCTGCGACCAGAAGCGCCAGGTCGGCGGCGGTCTGGCGCGCGAAGGCGATGCGCTGGGCTTGCTGGGCGCCGGCACCGGCCTCGGCGTGTCGGGACTGATTCCGAGCAAGAATAGCTGGATCGCGCTGCAAAGCGAGGGCGGCCATGTGACTTTTGCGCCATCGAACGAGGTCGAAATCAAGGTCTTGCAATTCGCCTGGCGCGAATTCGATCACGTGTCGGCCGAACGGCTGATTTCCGGCGTCGGCCTGGAATTGATTTACCGCGCGCTGGCCGACCAGGCCGGCGTTGCCGCCGAACCGATTCCCGCCGCTGAAATCACGCGCCGCGCGCTGGCCGGCGAATCGCCGCTGTGCGACCAGGCGATCGAAGTGTTTTGCGAAATGCTGGGCACCGTGGCCGGCAACATCGCCATCACGCTGGGCGCGCTGGGCGGCATGTATATCGGCGGCGGCATCGTGCCGCGCCTCGGCGAGCGCTTCGACCGTTCCGGTTTCCGCGCCCGTTTCGAGCAAAAAGGCCGTTTCCATAAATATATGGCGCAAGTGCCCACTTACGTGATTACCGCCCAATATCCGGCCTTCCTCGGATGTTCGGAGATCCTGTCGGAAAAACTGGCATCGGCTTGATCGTGGCCGTCACCGTTCTTATCGTCAGAGTGTAAATACAACATATAAATACAGCGCAGGGCGTTTTTTGGCGTTTTGCGCTTTTCCCGCTTTTATCGGGTACAATTGGCGTCGTTGGATGAAACGGCGTCTGCCGCCCAGTCAGCTGTTCACGCAAGTGAATCGCGCAACAGCCGTCAAGGCTGCTGGTCGGGATCGCGTTTCGCTTTGAAATCAACGGCTAGCCAGATGCAGTTAATCGGCGTCGTCGATGGCAGGGTACTTTTCTCTCCATCTGTAATATTCCCGCTCGGCGCGCATCGGCCAGGGCGTCGGAAAACAGCCTCAACGTGTAGTGCAAAGGCGGCATCCACCGATGCCTGATCCTGTTCCGTTGATACGATTTGTTTTGATTTCTTTGTTTGCAGACGAATTGCAATACACATCCGCACAGAATTGCTATGAATACAATAGAGGCTAAAAAAGTCCTCGAAACCGCGTTGCTGTGCGCTCGTGAAGCATTGTCGATCCACAGCCTGAAAAAGCTGTTCGTCGATATCGACGATAACGGCCGCGCGCGCGGCGTCGGCGTCGGCGCCGACACCATCAAGCAACTGCTGGAAGAGTTGCGCGACGACTGGGCCGGCAAAGGCGTGGAAGTGGTCAGCCTGGCGACCGGCTGGCGCTTCCAGAGCCGTCCGGAAATGAAGATGTACCTGGACCGCTTGACGCCGGAGCGGCCGCCGAAGTATTCGCGGGCAACCCTGGAAACCCTCGCCATCATCGCTTACCGCCAGCCGGTGACGCGCGGCGATATCGAGGAAATCCGTGGCGTGGCGGTCAATTCGCAAACCATCAAGATGCTGGAAGACCGCGGCTGGGTCGATGCGATCGGCTACCGCGACGTGGTGGGACGGCCGGCCTTGCTGGCCACTACCAAGCAGTTTTTGGATGACCTGGGTTTGAATGCGCTGTCCCAGCTGCCGCCGTTGCAGCAAATCAGCGAAATGCAGGGCAGCGGGCTGGAAATGGAAGCCCTGGAAGCGGCCTTGCAAGAGAATTTTGAAAAAGCGGCGAATCCGGTGGAGCTTGTCGAGTCCCCTGGAACGCTGGAGACCCCGGTTTTGCCGGAAACACCAAAAGAAATGGCAACAAGCGAAGTTGCACCAGATGTTGGTGCAGGTAGCGATCTGGCTGTGACCGATGTGACAGCAAGCCCTGATGCCGCCCCCGATGCTTCTATCGTTGAAGCCTTCACTCACGACCCTGCGCCAGAATTAACGGTTGACGCTGCGCCAGGTCAGCACAACCAAGAAACGAATAATGACTAATCCGAATACACCAGAGACAGTGACCGCCGCCCATGGCGCGCCCGACGATGCCGCCGCCGTCGCGGTAAAACCGAAACGCCGCACCAAGGCCCAGATCGAGGCCGATACCGCGGCGGCGACCGCCGATGGCGCCGCGCCGGCCAAACCGAAGCGCCGCGCCAAGGCCGATGCCGCCGCCGAAGCGGTTGCCGATGCCGGCGCCCCGGCGCCAGTGAAAAAAACGCGCGCCAAACCGGCCGCCCAGGTTGACGTGCAGGCGCAAGCGCCGGCGGTGGCAGCCGCGGTTGCCCCGGATGCTGTGCCGGCCCGTGCGCCGCGGACGCCGCGTGCGCCGAAAGTCGCTGCTGAAAGCGCTGTTGAAGTCGTTGCAAGTGCAGCCGCAGGCGACACCGCCGCGCCGCGCGAAGAACGCGCGCCGCGTGGTCCGCGCCAGATGCGCGCCCAGCAAGCTGAGCGCGCACCGCGCGTCAATCAGCCGCGCAACCAGCGCAACGTGCGCCCGGAGGCTGAGGTCGCTGCAGCCGCGGTTGCAATTGTTGCCGCGCCGGTGCTGGATGCCGAAGGCAATGCGATCGCCGTCGCGCCGGCCCGTCCGCAGCGCCGCAATGACGTGCGCGGCGCCGGCAAGGATGCCGGCAAGAGCCGCAAGAAAGGCGGCCGCAACAAGGATATTCAAACCCGGACCAGCGATGCCGACGAGGTGTTTTCGTTCGTCACGTCGGACGCCTTCGACAGCGAAGATACCGGCCGCGGCCGTCCGCAAAAAGCCGTGGTGCGCCGCGACCTGACTTCCGACGACGATGCGCCGAAGCTGCACAAGGTGCTGGCCGAAGCCGGCCTCGGTTCGCGCCGCGACATGGAAGACTTGATCGTGTCCGGCCGCGTGTCGGTCAACGGCGAGCCGGCCCACATCGGCCAGCGCATCCTGCCGACCGACCACGTCCGCATCAACGGCAAGCTGATCCAACGCCGCGTCAGCAAGAAGCCGCCGCGCGTGCTGGTGTACCACAAGCCGGCCGGCGAAATCGTCAGCCATGACGATCCGGACGGCCGTCCGTCGGTGTTCGACCGCCTGCCGACCATGAAGGCCGGCAAATGGCTGGCGGTCGGCCGGCTCGACTTCAATACCGAAGGCTTGCTGCTGTTTACCACCTCGGGCGACCTGGCCAACCGTTTGATGCACCCGCGCTACGGCATCGACCGCGAATACGCGGTGCGCACGCTGGGCGAACTGGAAGAGGGCATGCGCCAGAAATTGCTGGCCGGCGTAGAGCTGGAAGACGGCATGGCGCAATTCTCCAAGATCGCCGACGGCGGCGGCGAAGGCATCAACAAGTGGTACCGCGTGATCATCGGCGAAGGCCGTAACCGCGAAGTGCGCCGCATGTTCGAAGCGATCGGCCTGACCGTGTCGCGCCTGATCCGTACCCGCTACGGCGCGATGACCTTGCCGAGCGGCCTGAAGCGCGGCCGCTGGGAAGAAATGGAAGAAAATACCGTGCGCGACCTGCTGGCCGCCTACGGCATCGAGAAAAAAACGCCGGCTTCCGGCGACCCGCGCGCGGCAGCCGCCGCCAAGGGCCGCGAAAGCCGCGAGCGCGAGCCGAACGGCAACCGCATCGACGTCAGCAACCGCAACGCGGATCCATTCCCGGTCGCCGGCCGTGGTCCGGGCCGTGGCCAGCCGCAAGGCCAGTTCGCCCGTCCGCAGGGTCAGGGCCGTCCAGGTGGCGGTCAGGGCCGTCCGGGTGGTCCGGGCCGTGGCCAGGGTGGCGGGTTCGCCGGCCAGCCGCGCTCGTCCGCTTCCGCGGCGCCTTTCGAAGGCCAGGGCCGTCCGCAAGGGCAGGGCCGTGCGCAGGGGCAGGGCCGTCCGGGCGGCGAAGGCCGCGCGCCGCAGCGTTCGCGCCAGCCGGACCCATTGCAAACCGCGCTCGGCTTCGCCAATACCGGCCCGCGCCGCAATCCGTCCGGCGGCCAGGGCCAGCCGCGTTCAGGCCAGCCGCGCGGCGGCATGGACCAGGGCATGCCGCGCCGCCGCAGCAAGGGTTAAGCAGCCAGTATCTTGTGGCGGCCTGGCGCGGTGCGCCGGGCCGCCGTAATCTCTTGATAGTGTTGTAATGGCGCTGGCAGTGCGCATACATGCGCTTTGCGGCATTGCAGCGAAGTTAATAAGAGGTTATAATCTGCAGCCTAATAAAAGTTCTCCGCAGGGTGGTTTGGTGGGGAGTGCTTTCATCTGGTTGGAAACACAAGAAGATGGGCAGATGCCCATTTTTTTTTTGTTGAACCGTTTGATGTGAATTAATGTGGCTCCATTCGGGGCCATCTGTCGCTAAGGCGGCCTTATTCTGGAGAATTTTCTTGCAGCAGTTGGGATTAATTGAAAAGACGGTGACTGGTCTGGGCTACGAGCTGGTTGATGTCGAACGGGCCGAGCGCGGACTGCTGCGCGTCTTCATCGATTTCAGCGCCGCGGACGCCGAAGAAAAAGGCCCGATCACGGTCGAGGATTGCGCTACTGTGAGCCACCAGTTGTCGCATGTATTGACGGTCGAGAACGTGCCGTACGAACGGCTGGAAATTTCATCGCCGGGGCTGGACCGCCCGGTGCGCAAGATGGAAGATTTCATCCGTTTCGCCGGCCATGAAGCCATCGTCAAGCTGCGTGCGGCGATGCCGGGTACGAACAACCGTAAATCGTTCCAGGGGATCTTGCAAGAACCCGTGGGCGATAATTTGTCGTTGGAATTTGAAGGTAAGGATGGTCCGGCGATGTTGGAGTTTACGCTCGCCGACGTGGATAAGGCACGTTTGGTGCCACAGGTGGATTTTAAGGGACGCAAAGCATGAGCCGCGAAGTTTTATTATTGGTTGACGCGCTGGCGCGCGAAAAAAACGTCGATAAAGATGTCGTTTTCGGCGCGCTTGAATTCGCGTTGGCGCAAGCCACGAAGAAACGTTATGAGGGTGAAGTAGACATCCGCGTTTCGATCGACCGCGATTCGGGCGAGTTTGAATCGTTCCGCCGCTGGCACGTGGTGCCCGATGAGGCGGGCCTGCAATTGCCGGATCAGGAGATCCTGCACTTCGAGGCAAAAGAACAGATCGCCGATATCGAAGTCGATGACCACATCGAAGAACCGATCGAGTCGGTCGAATTCGGCCGCCGTTTCGCCCAAGACACCAAGCAGGTGGTCTTGCAGCGCGTCCGCGACGCCGAGCGCGAACAGATCCTGGTCGACTTCCTGGAGCGCGGCGATGCGCTGGTCACCGGCACCATCAAGCGCATGGAACGCGGCGACGCGATCGTCGAGTCCGGCAAGATCGAAGCCCGCTTGCCGCGCGACCAGATGATCCCGAAAGAGAATTTGCGTATCGGCGACCGGGTCCGCGCATTCATCTTGCGCATCGACCGCAATATGCGCGGCCCGCAAGTGATCTTGTCGCGCACCGCGCCGGACTTCATCATGAAGCTGTTCGAACTGGAAGTGCCGGAAATCGAACAAGGCATGCTGGAAATTAAATCGGCCGCCCGCGACGCCGGCGTGCGCGCCAAGATCGCCGTCTACACCGCCGACAAGCGCATCGACCCGATCGGTACCTGCGTCGGCATGCGCGGTTCGCGCGTCCAGGCCGTTACCGGCGAACTGGGCGGCGAACGCGTCGACATCGTGCTGTGGTCGGAAGATCCGGCGCAGTTCGTCATCGGCGCGCTGGCGCCGGCGAACGTGTCGTCGATCATGGTCGACGAAGAAAAACACGCGATGGACGTGGTCGTCGATGAAGAAAACCTGGCGATCGCGATCGGCCGTTCCGGCCAGAACGTGCGCCTGGCGGCTGAATTGACCGGCTGGAAAATCAACATCATGACGGCCGAAGAATCGGCCGACAAGTCTGCCCAGGAAACGGCTGCCGTGCGCATCCTGTTCATGGAAAAACTCGATGTCGACCAGGAAGTCGCCGATATTCTGGTGGAAGAAGGTTTCGCCAGTCTGGAAGAAATCGCTTACGTGCCAATTTCCGAAATGCTGGAAATCGAATCGTTTGACGAAGATACCGTCAATGAATTGCGGACCCGGGCGCGCGATGCGCTGGTCACCGAAGCGATCGCTTCGGAAGAGGGTCTGGAAGGCATGGACGAGGCGTTGGTGGGTCTGGATACGATGGACCGCGTCACCGCCGGCAAGCTGGGTCTGGCTGGTATCAAGACCGTTGAAGCATTTGCAGCACTGGCATACGACGAATTTGGCGCAATCCTGGCCTTGTCTGCGGACCGTGCGCGTGAACTGATTAAGAGTGAATTTAAAGATGTGACCGACGATGAGATGAAGTTGGTTGACTCGAAATACGACGATCGTGCCAAGGCGCTGCAAGCCAAGGCATGGAGTCTGGCCGAATCCGCAAAGGCTTAATTTGAGTATCTTTATCATCTCCGCGACACATAGAAAAGAGGACTGAATGGCGAGTAACAACGTAGCCCAATTTGCCACCGAACTGAAGATGCCTGCAGATTTGCTGCTGACGCAGCTGCGTTCTGCCGGCGTCGAAAAAAGTTCGACGTCAGATCCATTGTCGAAAGATGATAAAGACAAGCTTTTGGATCATCTGCGCCGCACCCATGGCGCAGCGGCTGACACTGAGAAAAAGAAAATCACCGTGACCCGCAAGGAAACGACAGAAATCAAGCAGGCTGACGCCACCGGCAAGTCGCGCACGATCCAGGTTGAAGTACGCAAGAAACGCACTTTTGTCCAGCGCGACGAAGCCGTGGCACCGGCCCCTGCGCCAGTGGCGCCGGCCGCGCCGGTGATCGACCACGCTGAAGTGGCGCGCCGTGAAGAGGAAGCCCGCAAGCAGGCTGAATTGATCGCCCGCCAGGAAGCCGACCTGCGCGAAAAGCAGGAACGCCTGGCCAAGCTGGATGCCGAGAAAGAGGCGCAAGCCAAGGCCACCCAGCAAGCTGAATTGAATGCGAAGAAAGAAGCCGAAGCGGAAGCCAGGAAAGCCGCCGCCAAGGCCGCCACCGCGGTCGCCGCCGTAGCGGCGGGTGCCCCTGCGGTTGCCGACGACGCCGCCGGCGAAGAGAAAAAACGCCTGGCCGCCGAAGAAGCGAAGAAAAAAGCCGCCGCGACTGCCCAGGCAGCCAAGGAAGCCGCTGAAAAAGCGGAAGCGACCGAACGCGCCCGTAAAGCCGTGGCCGACGAAGTTGCGCAAATCAAGGCGATGATGAATGCGCCGCGCCGCGCGATCAAGGCGCCGGAACCGGCTCCGGTGGCCGCCGCCGTGGTCAAGCCGAAAGCGCCGGAAGGCACGCTGCACAAGCCTGCCGATAAAAAACCGGGCGACAAGCCTGGCGATAAAAAGCCGGCCGTGGCCGACAAGAAATCGATCAAGTCGGCGAACGTCTCGTCGACCTGGTCGGACGACGCGAAAAAACGCGGTGCGCCTGGCGCAGCCAAGCCACGCGGCAATAGCGGCCCTGCGGGCGGACGCGACAGCTGGCGCGGTGGCGCCAAGGGCCGTCGTTCTGCGCACCACGAAGACCGTGAAACCAATTTCCAGGCGCCTACCGAAGCCGTCATCAAGGATGTCCACGTGCCGGAGACGATCACCGTCGCCGAACTGGCCCATAAAATGTCGGTCAAGGCATCGGAAGTCATCAAGCATTTGATGAAACTGGGCCAAATGTGCACCATCAACCAGGTGCTGGACCAGGAAACCGCCATGATTCTGGTGGAAGAAATGGGTCACAAGGCATTTGCCGCCGAATTGGACGATCCTGAAGCATTGCTGGCCGACAACGGCGAGCACGCGCACTTCGAAGCCAAGCCGCGCGCTCCGGTGGTCACCGTCATGGGTCACGTCGACCATGGTAAGACCTCCTTGCTCGATTACATCCGCCGCGCCAAGGTCGCGTCGGGCGAAGCCGGCGGGATTACCCAGCACATCGGCGCTTATCACGTCGAAACGCCGCGCGGCATCATCACTTTCCTGGATACCCCAGGTCACGAAGCCTTTACGGCGATGCGTGCCCGTGGTGCGAAAGCAACCGACATCGTGATCCTGGTAGTCGCAGCGGACGATGGCGTGATGCCGCAAACCAAGGAAGCGATTGCCCACGCGAAAGCAGCCGGCGTACCGCTGGTGGTGGCGATCAACAAGATCGACAAGCCGGGTTCCAACCTGGACCGCGTCAAGCAAGAGCTGGTCGCCGAACAAGTGGTGCCGGAAGAATACGGTGGCGAATCGCCATTCGTGCCAGTGTCGGCCAAGACCGGCGCCGGTATCGACGAGTTGCTGGAACAGGTATTGCTGCAAGCCGAAGTGCTGGAATTGAGCGCCCCGGTCGACGCGCCGGCGCGCGGCCTGGTGGTCGAGTCCCGTCTCGACAAGGGCCGTGGCCCGGTCGCGACGATCCTGGTGCAATCGGGTACCCTGCGCCGCGGCGACGTGGTGCTGGCCGGTTCCTCGTATGGCCGCGTGCGCGCCATGCTGGATGAAAACGGCAAGCCGATCAATGAAGCCGGTCCGTCGATCCCGGTCGAAATCCAGGGCTTGACCGAAGTGCCGGCAGCCGGCGAAGAAGTGGTGGTCATGGCTGACGAGCGCAAGGCGCGTGAAATCGGCTTGTTCCGTCAAGGTAAGTTCCGCGACGTGAAACTGGCGAAACAGCAAGCGTCGAAACTGGAAAACATGTTCGACCAGATGGCCGAAGGCGAAGTCAAAAACTTGCCATTGATCATCAAAACCGACGTGCAAGGTTCGCAGGAAGCGCTGGTGCAATCGTTGCAAAAACTGTCGACCTCGGAAGTCCGGGTCCAGGTGGTGCATGCGGCGGTCGGCGGCATTTCGGAAAACGACGTCAACCTGGCGGTGGCCTCGAAAGCGGTCATCATCGGCTTCAACGCCCGTGCCGACGCGCAAGCCCGCAAGCTGGCCGAGTCGAACGGCGTGGATATTCGTTACTACAACATCATCTACGATGCGATCGACGATGTCCGCAGCGCGCTGTCCGGCATGCTGGCTCCAGAGAAACGCGAAAGCATCATTGGTTCGGTCGAGATCCGCCAGGTCATCCTGGTCTCGAAAGTGGGCGCGATCGCCGGTTGCCTGGTCACCGACGGTGTCGTCAAGCGTGGTTCTTCGGTACGTTTGTTGCGCAACAACATCGTTACCTGGAGCGGCGAGATCGACTCGCTGAAACGTTTCAAGGACGACGCGAAAGAAGTGCGTTCGGGCTTCGAGTGCGGTTTGTCGCTCAAGGGCTACAACGACATCGAAGTCGGCGACGTGCTGGAAGTGTTCGAAGTCCAGGAAATCGCGCGTACGCTGTAATCCAATCAGTATCGGCGCGGACATATCGATGTCCGCGCGAAACACGTGGGGCGCATGGGCCGGGCGGGCAACCGTTTTGGACCATGCGCCCTGCGGCACTTAGGAAAAGTAGTATTCATCATGGCAAAACATAGCAAAACCATGCCGGCGCGCGGCTTGCGCGTAGCGGACCAGATCCAGCGCGACCTGGCGGAAATCATCGCCTACGAAATCAAGGACCCGCGCGTCGGCATGGTCACCATCACCGAAGTGCAGATCACGCCCGATTATGCGCACGCCAAGGTGTTTTTCACGATGTTGAAAGATACCAAGGAAGCCATCAAGAACACCATCGAAGGATTGACGTCGTCGTCCGGCTACATCCGTGGCTTGCTGGGCAAGCGTTTGCACATCCACACCTTGCCGCAACTGCATTTTGTGCACGACACATCGACCTCGCGCGGCATGGAAATGTCGCTGTTGATCGACAAGGCCAACGCGACCCGCGCGGCTGACGCCGAACCGGACGTCAAGCCGGACGCCGCACCTGAAGCGGACGCGGAATAAGCGGTGGCCGGCTTGACAAGACCGCCCGGCATCAAGCGGGTGCGTGACCTGGTCGATGGCGTATTGCTGCTCGATAAGCCTGTCGGCTGGTCGAGCAATGACGCGCTGATCAAGGTCAAGCGCGTGCTGAACGCGAAAAAGGCGGGCCATACCGGCACGCTGGATCCGTTCGCGACCGGCCTGCTGCCGCTGTGCTTTGGCGAAGCGACCAAGTTTTCCCAGGATTTGCTGGAAGCCGACAAGACGTACGAGACCGTGGTGCACCTCGGCGTGAGCACCGATACCGGCGATACCGAAGGCGCGGTGCTTGCCACGCGCGAAGTGGATGTGACGCGCGAACAGATCTATGCTGTACTGGAACGTTTTCGTGGCGACATCATGCAAGTGCCGCCGATGTATTCGGCGCTCAAGCGCGACGGCAAGCCGCTGTATGAATATGCGCGCGCCGGCATCACGCTGGAACGCGAAGCGCGCCCGGTAACGATACACCAGCTGGAATTCATCAGTTATGAAGCGCCGTTCCTGACGTTGTCGGTCATGTGCAGCAAGGGTACTTATATCCGCGTGCTGGGCGAGGACATCGGCGCGGCGCTGGGTTGCGGCGCGCACCTGAATGCGCTGCGCCGCACCAAGGTCGGTACGCTGACGATAGCCGGCGTGATCACGCTCGACGCGCTGACCGCCCACGCCGAACCGCTGGGCCTGTTGGAGCCGGTCGACGCCTTGCTGTCGAGTTTCCCGGCCATCCTGCTGGATGATGCATTGGCGAAACGTTTCCTGCACGGCCAGCGCATCGCGCTGGGCAAGGAAAACGTGGCCGTGCCCGACGATCCGGGCCGGGTGCGGGTGTATCACGGCCCGCGTTTGCTGGGCACCGGCCAGCTACAGGAATATGCCATCCTGGCGCCGGAACGGTTGATCGCCACGGCGCATCCACCGAATTAAATCAAGAAGGGCCAGCGCAGTCTGCTGGCTTGTTGTTGTAACCCCCCGACTGCCGCAACCGCCAGCAATTTTAAAATAGCGCTGCAACGCAACATGCTATACTGCGCGGTTCCGGAAACAGATTAGCATTCGGGTATCCCGTACACCTCCGTACGCACTCCGCAGTTTTTCAGTAACTACTACGACCATGTCAAATACAAAACGCGCAATTCGCAACATCGCAATCATCGCCCACGTTGACCACGGCAAAACGACCCTGGTTGACCAACTGCTGCGCCAGTCCGGCACCTTCCGTGAAAACCAGGCGGTCGACACGCGTGTCATGGACTCGAACGACCTCGAAAAGGAGCGCGGCATTACGATTCTGTCGAAGAACTGCGCCGTTGAGTACCAAGGCACCCACATCAATATCGTCGATACCCCAGGCCACGCCGACTTCGGCGGCGAGGTAGAGCGCGTACTGTCGATGGTTGACTCGGTATTGCTGCTGATCGATGCACAAGAAGGCCCGATGCCACAAACCCGTTTCGTCACGCGCAAGGCGCTGGCACTGGGTCTGAAGCCTATCGTTATCGTCAACAAGATCGACCGTCCAGGCGCGCGCCCGGACTGGGCCATCAACCAGACGTTCGAACTGTTCGACAAACTGGGCGCGACCGACGAGCAACTGGATTTCCCTATCGTTTACGCTTCGGGCCTGAACGGCTACGCCGGCCTGACCGAAGACGTGCGCGGCGGCGACATGAAGCCGATGTTCGACGCCATCCTGGAACACGTTCCAGTGCGTGACGACAATCCGGAAGGCCCGCTGCAAATGCAAATCACCTCGCTGGACTACTCTTCGTACGTCGGCAAGATCGGCATTGGCCGCGTCAACCGCGGTACCGTCAAGGTCGGCCAGGACGTGCTGGTCATCGATGGTCCAGGCGCCACCCCGATCAAGGGCCGCATCAACCAGGTGCTGAACTTCAAGGGCCTGGAGCGCGTGCTGGTGGACGAAGCGGTCGCCGGCGACATCTGCCTGATCAACGGTATCGACGAAATCGGCATCGGTTCGACGCTGTGCGCACTGGATACCCCGGAAGCGCTGCCGATGCTGACCGTCGACGAGCCGACCCTGACCATGAACTTCATGGTCAACAACTCGCCGCTGGCTGGCCGCGAAGGCAAGTTCGTCACCTCGCGTCAATTGCGCGACCGTCTGGACAAAGAATTGAAAGCCAACGTTGCCCTGCGCGTGGCGCCAACCGACGACGACACGATCTTCGAAGTATCGGGCCGCGGCGAGCTGCACCTGACGATTCTGATCGAAAACATGCGTCGCGAAGGCTTCGAACTGGCCGTATCGCGTCCGCGCGTGGTGTTCAAGATGGTCGATGGCGTGCGCCAGGAGCCGTTTGAAAACCTGTCGGTCGACGTTGAAGAAGCCAACCAGGGCGGCGTCATGGAAGAACTGGGCCGTCGTCGTGGCGACCTGCAAAACATGGAATCGGACGGCAAGGGCCGCGTGCGTCTCGAGTATCTGATCCCTGCGCGTGGCCTGATCGGCTTCCAGGGCGAATTCATGACCCTGACCCGCGGCACCGGCCTGATGAGCCACGTGTTCCACGAATACGCGGCAGTCGACAACAGCCGTGGCGAAATGGCCGGCCGTCGCAACGGCGTGCTGATCTCGCAAGACGACGGCGCCGCCGTTGCCTACGCTATCTGGAAACTGCAAGACCGCGGCCGCATGTTCGTATCGCATAATGACCCGGTGTACGAAGGCATGATCATCGGTATCCACTCGCGCGACAACGACCTGGTGGTCAACCCGATCAAGGGCAAACAGCTGACCAACGTGCGTTCGTCGGGTACCGACGAAGCGGTGCGCCTGGTGCCGCCTATCCAGATGTCGCTGGAATACGCGGTCGAATTCATCGAGGACGACGAACTGGTGGAAATCACCCCGAAATCGATCCGCCTGCGCAAGCGTTTCCTGAAAGAGCACGAGCGTAAAAAAGCATCGCGCGAATCGTAATCCGATCGTATGACAAAGCGTTGCCGCCCTCCGTGGCGGTGACGTACCGGGCCCGCTGTGCCGCATGACTTTAACCGGTGATGCGCCAGCGGGTTTGGTGTTTTAGCCCCATTTTTTTAGCGAGTTGTTGCCGTGACTACCAAAACCTTGCCTTCGCGCCGCCTGTCGGTGGCCCCGATGATGGACTGGACCGACCGCCATTGCCGGCTGTTCCACCGCCAGATCACGCGCCATACCTGGCTGTACACCGAGATGGTGACCACCGGCGCGCTGGTGTACGGCGACGTCGAACGCCACCTGCGCTTCAACGACGAAGAGCATCCGGTCGCGCTGCAGCTGGGCGGCAGCGACCCGTTTGATCTGGCCGCCAGCGCCAGGCTGGGCCAGCAATGGGGCTACGATGAAATCAACCTCAATTGCGGCTGCCCGTCGGAGCGGGTGCAGAAGGGCGCGTTCGGCGCCTGCCTGATGGCCGAACCGCAGCTGGTGGCCGATTGCGTCAAGGCGATGCGCGACGCGGTCAGCATCGATGTCACGGTGAAACACCGGATCGGCATCAACGATACCGAGTCGTACGACTTCGTGCGCGATTTCGTCGGCACGGTGGCCGGCGCCGGCTGCAAGACGTTTATCGTGCACGCGCGCAATGCGATCCTGAAAGGCTTGAGCCCGAAGGAAAACCGCGAAGTGCCGCCGCTCAAATACGACTACGCCTACCGCTTGAAGCGCGACTTTCCTGACTTCGAATTCATCATCAACGGCGGCATCAAGACGCTGGCCGAGATCGACTTGCACTTGCAGCACCTGGATGGCGTGATGCTGGGCCGCGAGGCGTATCACAACCCGTATTCGATGGCGCAATTCGACCAGCGCTATTACGGCGACGACAGCGCTGTCAAGACCCGCGAGGAAATCCTCGCAGCGATGATTCCATACATTCGCGCGCAACTGGACAAGGAGGGAAAGAAGGGGCTGAAATTGAACAGCATCACGCGCCACATGCTCGGTTTGATGCAAGGTTTACCGGGCGCCCGCTCGTTTCGGCAAACCTTGTCGGACTCGAAAAAACTGGCGCTCGGCGATGCTGGATTGTTGCTGGAAGCCATCACAAAAATGCCGCATCACGCATAAATTCTCGGTATTCGTGACTTTTTCCATGCAAGTCACGGCGATCCCGTAATTTCCCCGCAGAAAGTTAATCTGCAAATTAATGAGGCAGTTATTGCTTGCTTTGAGGCAAAATTTACATCTATAATTGATTATAGACAAATATTTCTCACGGTAAAATCGATTGCTCCTGTGACATTACAAGGAATAGCAAGAAACAAACCCTGTGAATAAATTTGCATGCGCAGTCAGTCGCTGGCGGCGAGGGTCAAGAACAAACGAGGCTGCGTGCGGCCGGAGACCAGCGGGCAGGATCGGGCCGCGGGAAGCCGGTGCGTCGCAGCCTTCGTCATGTAATGCCGGGCAAAATTCTTATCAATGAGTCATTTACGAAGAGCCGAAATGAATTTAGCAAAAATGAAGGTTGGTAGCCGCCTCGGTTTGGGGTTTGCGTTGGTGCTGGTGTTGTTGATCGCGGTGACCGTCGTCGGCATCGGCCGCATGGCGCAAATCCAGGATCGCCTCGACCATGTGGTCAGTGTCAATAACGTGGTCACCCGGCTGGTGATCGACATGCGCGGCAATGTCAGCGACCGTATCACGTCGCTGCGCATCCTGACCTTGATGACCGACGCCGGCGATATGGAGCCGGAAATGGCCCGCATCAAGAGCCAGACCAATACCTACCAGGAAACCCAGAAGAAACTGGAAGCCCAGTTTGCGCTGGAATCCACGGCCGAAGAAAAGACCTTGCTCGCCTCCATCAAGGAGTATGAAGCGACGGCGATGCCGGCCATCGCCAAGGCGTCCGCGCTGTGGCTGGCCAACGACGCCGAAGGCGCCACCAAGGTGATGATCAAGGAAATCCGCCCGGTCCAGAAAAAATGGATGGAAGCGCTGGAACAACTGGCGTCGCTGGAAGACAAATTGAATGCCCAGGTGCAAACCGATGCCCGCACCGCGTTCGACAATGCGCGCACCTTCATGATCATCCTCGGCGCGCTGGCGGTGGCGCTGGGCGTGGCGGCGGCGTTCGTGATCACCCGCGGCCTGCTGAAGCAGCTGGGCGGCGAACCGGATTACACGGCGGCCATCGCCGGCAGCATCGCCAATGGCGACCTGTCGATCGCGATCAACACCCAGGCGTCGGACAATTCCAGCCTGCTGGCGGAAATGAAGGAAATGCGCAACAGCCTGGTCGGCATCGTCGGCCAGGTGCGGGTCGGCACCGAAACCATCGGCACGGCGTCGCGTGAAATCGCGGCCGGCAATATCGATTTGTCGTCGCGCACTGAAATGCAGGCCAGCTCGCTGGAAAAAACCGCGTCGGCGATGGAAGAACTGACGTCGACCGTGAAGCAGAACGCCGACAATGCCCGCGAAGCGAATCAGCTGGCGGCGACCGCGTCCGACGTGGCCCTGAAGGGCGGCGAGGTGGTGGCGCAAGTGGTCGGCACCATGGGGTCGATCAACGACTCGTCGAAGAAAATTGTCGACATCATCGGCGTGATCGACGGCATTGCCTTCCAGACCAACATCCTGGCGCTGAACGCCGCGGTGGAAGCGGCGCGCGCCGGCGAACAAGGCCGCGGCTTTGCGGTGGTGGCGACCGAAGTGCGCAACCTGGCGCAACGTTCGGCCGCGGCGGCCAAGGAAATCAAGGGCTTGATCGATGACTCGGTCGGCAAGGTCGAAGCCGGCACCAAGCTGGTCGGCCAGGCCGGCGTGACGATGGGCGAAGTGGTCGACAGCGTCAAGCGCGTGACCGACATCATGAGCGAAATCGCCAATGCCAGCCAGGAGCAAAGCGCCGGCATCGAGCAAGTCAACCTGTCGATCATCGAAATGGACAGCATGACCCAGCAAAACGCCGCGCTGGTGGAACAAGCCGCCGCCGCTGCGCAAAGCCTGCAAGACCAGGCCGCCGAACTGGCCCACGTGGTCAGCATCTTCAAACTGGTCGAAGGCGAAGAAAAAGCCGTCGCTTATCAGCCGGCCCCGGCAGCCGTGGCCGCGCCGCTGGCGCCGCATGTCAAAGCCAAGCCGGTGGCCGCCTTGCGCGCCGCCAAGCCAGCACCGCGTAAAGTCGCCGCGCCAGCTGCCGCCGCAGCGGCGCCGGCGCCGAAGAGAGTTGTCGCCAGCGCTGGCGCCAATGACGAGTGGGAAGAGTTTTAAGCCGTGTTAACCAGCAGGGGCCGCTGCCGCGCGAGCGCGCTGCGGCTGCCGCTGATGGTGCGGTCCAGGTTTTGTTTAACGTTGTGGAAAAAGTGTGATCATGAATAAGCGTTTTGTCAGTGTTATTGCAGCGGTACTGTTCTCCGGCGTGAGCGCCACCGCCTTCGCCGTTGAAGTTCCGGCATCGTTCGATGCAAAAAATTGCAAGGCTGATTATCCGAAAGCCTCCTTGGTCAATGAAGAGCAGGGCGCCGTCTCGATGGCGTTCCTGGTGTCGGCCGAGGGTAGCGTCATCGAATCGAAAATTGAAAAAACCAGCGGCTTCAGGAATCTGGACAAGGCTGCCGTTAAAGCCATCAGCGCCTGCAAGTTCAAGCCTGGCACCAAGGATGGCAGCGTGGCCCAGACCTGGACCAAGGTCGACTACGTCTGGAAGCTGTAAAACAGATTGCGCGAGTATCGTTCCAGGGTGTCTGAAATCGTTTGTTCTGATTAAAAATATTTGGGGAAACAAATGTCTAAAAATAAGCGTTTTGCGAGTGTAGCGGCAGCGTTGCTGGTTTCTGTCTCCTCCGCAGCATTTGCGGCTGAAGTTCCTGCCAGTTTCGATTCAAAGAATTGCAAGGCCGATTATCCGAAAGCTTCGTTGATGAATGAAGAGCAAGGCACGGTCTCGATGAGCTTCCTGGTCAATGCCGATGGCAGCGTGGCGGAATCGAAAGTGGAAAAGAGCAGCGGTTTCAAGAACCTCGACAAGGCCGCCATCAAGGCGCTCAGCGCTTGCAAATTCAAGCCGGGCACCAAGGATGGCAGCGCGGCGCAGACCTGGACCAAGGTGGATTACGCCTGGAAGTTGGACTGATGGCCTGAGGTCCGCAGCGGCGGACGGTTCCCCAGGCTCCCGGCCCTTGATGCGGCCCGGCTCACGACTGCCATCGTGGGGCGGGCCGTTTTTGCATGGCGCCGCATGCGGCCTTGATCTGTGTTACCGTGAGCTGGCCAGTGCCAGCCGATACTTCTTTAAACGAGCGAGTCGCGATCATGAGTAAATTCTTGCTGCCGGTATTGTTCCTTGCCTTGCCGTTGACGCTGTCGGCTTGCGCCTCCTTTTCCAGTCCCGACGATCCGCAAAAAGATGGCCAGTATGTGTCGCTGGTTAACCGCTTGACGTGGATCAATCCGCTCAGCGGCAAGCGCGACGGATTGCGTTCCAGCTGGCCCTTGAAGAAATTACAGGGTGGAAAGGAATATTTCCCCTTGGCGCAAATCAGGCAATGCGATGCCGCCGGCGCTTGTGCCTGGGGCGTCATGAGCGCCCAGCGCAAGGTGACGTTCTTCAGTTATGTGCTGGGCGGCTTGCAGCTCGATGTCACCTTGCTTACCGATATAGCGCGGCGCCAGGAGGTGCACCAGCCCGGTTTCGACGCGGTGATGGCGATACCATCGGATGTCGGCGCCTTGTCCGCCCGCAGTGAGCTGGCTCGCAGTTTCAAGCTGCGATACGGCGAGGTGCAGCGCATCGATCTCGATTATGGTGTACGCTTTGAAGTCTGCGCCTTGCGCTACGATGCTGGCGGTCGTGCGCTCGATATGTGCGATATCGACCATCTTTGACGCGCACGATGGGGCTGGTGTGCCGGTCCCATGTAACGTTGACGAGGCCGATGTAACAAGCTGTTAAATGTGCAGCGTCCCCCTGATTTATTTCCTATAGTAAGTCATGGGAAATAGGAGAATTATCATGAAAAGCTTGATCGTAGTGATGTCACTGGCCGCCTTGGGCGGTTGCGCCGTCGTGCCGCCGGGTCCGGCATATTATGGTACCCGCGTGGTGACGCCGGTCGATCCATATCAATGGCATACGGTATCGTCGGAACCGGTGCAAGCTGGATATGTGTCCGCGCCAACGACCGTGCAATATACCAGCGAGCCGGTGTATGGCGCGCCGCAGCCTGTGTATGTGCAGCAACCGGTATATGTGCAGCAGCCGGTGTATTACCCGCAGCCGTATTATTACAATCCGCCAGTGTCGATTGGCTTCGATTTCCTGTTCGTCGGCGGCCACCGCGGCTGGGGCGGTTACGGCCATCGCGGCTGGGGCGGCTATGGCGGCTTCCACGGCCGCCGTTAAGAGTGCAGCGATTGATCGCTTGAATGGCGCACCCGGGCAGGCCGGTGTGCCATTTTTTCTGCGTAATTAGTGCGCCAGGAACACTGAAGCTTCGTTCAGTACGCTGGCCGAGCACAGCACATATGTCGCCGCACCGACCAGTCCAAGCTGTAAAGCGCCGAAGACGATGGGTAAAAGGCGAGACATGGGGTACTCCTGGTCAATTCGTTGGGATGGTGTGAGTCTATGCCTGTATGATAGGTTTAAATAATGCTCTTGGGCATCAGATGAATGTCCGCCCCCGTGTAGGACAACACCTCGTCCAATACTGTGGAAGCGCTGCCAAGCCTGATTAGCGGTTTTTCCACATCACCACCGGCTGTTCCGGCGCGGTATCCATCACGTTCGATATCTGCAGCCAGTGCGCCAGGCGCTCAGGATGCTTCAAGTTGATCCCCATGCCGTCGATGATGCCGACCTGTTCCAGCATCTTCGCTTCGATCTTGGTTTTCGACACCGTCGGCGCGCCCATCACCATCCGGTCATACGCCTTGCGGGCCTTGTGTTCCCACTTGTGCAAGCCGCTTTCATCGAAGCGGTTGGCTTCGTAATAGACCGTCAGCGTGCCATCCAGGTTGCCGAAACCGACGATGCCGGCGCCCTTGCGGATGGTGGTGGTATTGTCGATGTCAAACTCCTCGGTCGGCACGAAGACCCCGGCGCGGCCATCGATATCGGGCCGGCCGACCGGCGTTTCCTTGCCGTAGGAATTGAAATCGGTAACGCTTTTTTCTTCAGACATGGTATTCCCTGGCGGCGGTTCGGTATTGCCAAAAATGTTGGCAAAAGACATGTCATTGTAGCCTCAATCAAGTTCTTTTGTGCAACATTGCTCAAGACTGTAGGTGTTTAATACAGCGTTTTGAACTCCATTAATGCAAGTTGGTTGCATTTGATGGCGAGAAACCCTATCATGTCCATCTCACCGCATGACGCGGATCACATCAAACTCGATAATGCCTGAATCCCTCTCATTTCCTGCCGCCGCTTCCGGCCGCGCCAGCCGCGAAGAAGCGTTGGCCGCTGTCAAAACCCTGATCAGCTGGGCTGGCGACGATCCCGGCCGCGAAGGCTTGATCGATACGCCGGACCGGGTAGTGCGCGCCTACCGCGAATTTTTTGCCGGTTACGAGGCCGACGCCGCCCGCGAACTGAGCGCCACCTTTGAAGAGTCCGACGGCTACGACGAGATGGTGATCGTGCGCGACGTGCGCTTCGCATCGCATTGCGAGCACCATATGGTGCCCATCATCGGCCGTGCCCACATTGCCTATTTGCCGCGCGAGAGGGTGGTCGGCATCAGCAAGCTGGCGCGGGTGGTCGACGTATTTGCCAAGCGTTTGCAAATCCAGGAAAAACTGACTGCCCAGATCGCCGACACCATCCACGACACCTTGCAGGCGCGCGGCGTGGCGGTGGTGATCGAGGCGGCGCATATGTGCATGACCACGCGCGGCGTCAGCAAGCCGGGCGCGGTGACGGTGACGTCGAAGATGCTGGGCCAGTTCCGCAGCGACCGTGCACTGCGCCAGGACTTCCAGGCGATGATCGCCAATTCGCTGGGCGGGAGTTTCGAATAAACAACCGTCACCGCGTGCGCCATAAAAAAAGCCGCCAGGTCAACAATTACCGGGCGGCTTGGTCAGGAATACTGCGGAATGCTCAGGCCGCTTTTTTACGGCGCGCCATGAAACCGACCAAGGCCAGGCCCGGCAGCAGCATCGCGTAGCTTTCCGGTTCCGGCACGGCGGTCACGGTCACGTTGTCGAGGTAGGAGCCGAAGGTCGGCGCGCCGGTCGGGCCGACCGACTCAAAGCGCAGCGACGTCAGCGCACCTTGCGCCGTCAGCGTGCTCAGGCTGAAATTTTGCCAGCTGCCGGTATCGGTGCCGACCAGCGGCGACGGATTCAGCAGGGTATTGCCCCAGTACACGTTTATCAGGCTAGGCAGCTGGTTCGGGGTGTCCGGACGGCCGGCGAAAGAAAACGACAGCGAGTACAGACCGCCAGCCTTGGTGGCCAGGTTTTGCGATACCGACGACAGGTTGTTGTTGTTCAATTCCAGATATTGAATGCCATCGGCCGCGTTTGGCATGAAACCGCTGATGCCGCCCTGGTTTGCGCCTTTTTGCAATTCAAACACGCCATTCGACGAAGTCCAGCCGTTCACCGCGCTCAGCTGGGTGAACGAACCGTTGAAAGTATTCGCTTCAAAACTGCCGTTGACGACCAGGTTCGGATTGGCTGGAACGAGCGGGGTTGCCGGGGTGTTGGCGGCGCTGGCGCTGCCTGCTGCGACCAGGGCGCTGAATGCGAAGACGGTCAACAGTACGGGTGAGATTTTCATAGCCTATTCCCAGTGAATTGTATTTAATGTAACTTAGTTTCTTAATCGATATGTGAATTGTATCATCGGCATCTTGAGCATGCTCATCAATGACATCGAAAAATGTATAAAAATTGAAATTATTATTTGCTGCAAGGCAATTAAATAATGTGGTGTAATAATCTACTGGGAGGGACAGGCTAATCTCCCGGAAACGCACGGCGCAGCTTGTTGTTTTTCTGCGCAGCGGGGAGGAGAAAAAAACAACGCCGGCCATCGTGCAAGACGATGGCCGGCGTGTGGGGAGTGCTGGAAGGGGCGTTTAGAAAACCCAGCGGCCCTGGAGATACACCATGCGCGGCGCGCCGACCATCTTGCCCAGGTTGTTATCCGAGGTGCGCGTGAAAAAGCGCGTGTCGGCCAGGTTGTTGACGCCTGCCAGGACTTCAACGCCTTTTTGATGCGGTACTTTCCAGCTCACTTGCGCATTCCAGGTACGGTAGCCTGGAATGGTGCCCAGCTTGCCGTCGGCCGATTCGGCCACCGTGTTGGCATCGTCGGCAAACTGGCTGCTTTGATGGACGGTCGACAGATTCAAGGCCCAGGAGCCGATTTCATAACGTGCGCCGATGGTATCGGTATTGCGTGAATAAAAGGCCACATCGTTGCCGGCATTCGCGCCGGACTCCAGCGTCGCATGGGTATAGGAATAATTGGCAAAGGCGTTCAAGCCGGCCAGCGGTCCGGATTTGTCGAACTTGTAGTCGAACGCCGTTTCCAGGCCGCGGTGATGGGTCGCGCCGATATTTTCAAACGTCAGGTTCAGGCCGCTGCCGACCGATTGGATCTGGTTGTCGAACTTGATATTAAACAGTGTCGCTTCCGCCGAAAAACCGCTGCTTTTCCAGCGTGCGCCGGCTTCCATCGTCTTGGCCAGTTCCGGGCTCAACGGATTGTTGGCCGATTGCGTATTCAATTGCGTGTTTTGCACCGCGCCAAACGAGGTGCTGTAGTTGCCGAACACCGTCAAGTCATTGGTCAGCAAGTAAGCGATATTCAACGACGGCAAAGGCTTGTTGTTGGTTAACTCGATTTCCTGATCGGTCGGGACGTGGTTGATGCGGGTCGTCTCGATGTGTTCGTAACGTATGCCCGGCGTGATGCGCCATGCGCCGACGGCGATCTTGTCATCGATGTAAAAAGCATGCGCGTCGGTCGAATTATTCGCAAAAGCGGTCGGCGCCTGGTTGACGCCGCTGGCGATCACCGTGTTGTACACGGTTTCATCGGCGCGCTCGCGCAGGTAGCGGTAGCCGGCCGTGACATCCTGGGTGACGCCGCCGATGCTGAAGCGCTGCGTATAACGCGGTTCGATACCGAGCACCTGGTAATTGCGCGGCTGATGGCCCAGGCCGGTGAAAGCCGTATTGACCAGCGTGCTTTGACGTTCGCTCTTGTTGTAATACGCGCGGATTTCGAATTCCTGGTTGGCCGAAATGGTATTCAGGTAGCCGATGTCGGCGGCGCTGCGGTTGCCGCTCCAGAAATCGGTCTTGCGGGTGTTCTGGAAAGGATCGGCCTTGTATTGCGCCACCGTCAAACCGCCAGGGGTGTACGAGGTGACGTCGTAATACGACAGCTTGCCGTAGATTTCGGAGGTCGGGCTCAGGTCGTAGCGCAGCTTCAGCGCGAAATCGTTGACCTTTTCATTGCTGCCGACGCGCCAGTCGCTGCCATCGAGACCCGAGTACAGCACGGCAAAGCCCACGCCATTGTCGAGCTGGTTGCCGACGAAGGCGCTGTATTGGGTGTTGTGGCCCACTTCGCTATAGCTGTTGTAGCGCACCGTCGCATCGCCCTGCAGGCCGCTGGTGGTCGGGATGGAGCGGGACTTGAAATTGATGATGCCGCCGACGTTTTGCGGGCCGTAGCGCACCGCGCCGCCGCCGCGCACCACATCGACCGATTCGATATTGTTCAGGCTGACAGGCGCGAACGACAATTGTGGCTGGCCGTAAGGCGCGACCGCCAGCGGGATGCCGTCGAGCAGCACGGTGCTGCGCGGCGAATAACGTCCGGCCAGGCCGCGCACGCCGATATTGAGGGACACCGCGCTGCCCGAGCTACCCGAGTTGTCGCTGATCTGTACGCCCGGGATGCGGCGCATCACGTCGCTGATGCTGGCGGCGCCGGAACTTTCAATCGCATCCTTTTGCACCACGGTACGAGAGCCTGGGAAATTCTTGATGCTGTTCTGCAACCCTGTGCCCAGCCAGTTTCCGCTCACTTGCACCGTGTCCATCACGGCGGCCTCGGCGCCACCGGTATCGGCTTGTTGCGCCAGCGTGACGCCCGGCAAGGCCAGCAAGGCGAGGGCGATAGCATATGGCAAGCGGCGCAGGGGGAATTGCGGATGTTGCAAAGTCTGGTGCATGAACGATCTCCGGGGCGAATGAACTGTTTGCGCAGACTGTGTAGGCGACGCGACAGATTCGAAGCGGAGGCGGCAGAGACTGGCAAAAATCTATGAGATGCGAATGGTAATGATTATCATTATTAGAGTCAATTGCACAGACTACGTAGATAAATACTCACTTATCTAAAAGTCTTCTTGATTGATTAAATGATGTTTTGATTGACAATCGCTTCGCCCAAGGCAGCGCCTGCATCGTGCCTTCCGGCGTGCGGATGCAAGCGGCATTGGCCGTTAGCGATGAACTGGCTGTCCAGTCGGCTCATCAGGCCAATTGCCATGCCAGTACTTATTTGAATGGCGACATTCGTGCCGGCGCTACACCATGTCCTCCATGCACAGCGTGACAGGCATCTGCCTGACGAGTAAAACAACATTTACACAATTGCCAAGTTCGCACCGTAGCCATTGAATTGCCGGGCATCCGCGATACGCAAATCGGTCGCCATGTCCTCGCTCCACACCATATCAAATACCGGTGAATCTTTTTTGTCCGCTTTACTTGTTTTAGGCACGCGGGGAGTGCGCTGCAATTGATTTTCATACTTACTTCTACGAAAAAATAGAAATCCCTCATGAGGGTAATAACCGCGTCGCATGAAATATCCTCCGCCTTCACGTCTGGTGGAAGTTTGTGTCAAGATCATTGCGTTTCGCAAATCGGCACTGTCAGTATCGGTCATGATCGGATACGGAGTGCCGTATTCGGCTTCATTGGCCAGATTTTCCTCTTCTTGATTTAATATTTCGCCACGTTCTTTCTTTTTCTGTGCCACCTGTGCTTTACTTGTTATATCAAACACCTTCTTATCAAAACCTTTAAGAGTACCGGGATTTTCCTTCATGACTTTGCTTGCCTTGGCGCGTTTATCATATTCAGTTACTTCTCCAGCCAAATAAAAGCCTGCCAATGAATCATGTACGTAGTCATCAAAGAATCGCATGACATCATCAGGCAATGCTTCGGCGGTGTTATAGGCTGAAAGAGCCCATTGTTCCCATTTATTTAAAGGAACTGATTTTTGTGCCCTAAGATATTGCCATTGACTAATATTTACAGCATCGGCTTGCGAAAAAGGCAAGCTATTCATATCTTTACTCATCGAATTTAACTTGCTTCTAAATTTCATCGCTCGAACATCGCCGGCCAGCATACGATTGGAATCTTGCAAATCCTGTTGAGCCTGCGGATCGGCAGCCTTGAAGCTGGCGATTTGTTCAAGTGACTCCATGCGGGCGGCACGCCAACGAAGGTAAAGCTCCATATGTTTCAGCAGCAATCCACCCTCATCGTCAAGCGCTTTTGTATAGGCATTCCATGCCGAAGCCAAGTTTAAGTCAACCTGAAATTCATCTTGCAAACGTGTTTCCAATTCGCTGAATGGCTGCAAGGGAACTCCTTGGAGCCTCGCAGCCTTATACATATATGCCAATGGGATTTGCGAAAGCATCGCGGCTTGGGCGCCTCGTCCTTTTCCTTGCTCACCAGGGGCGTATCCACCGCCCACATCGGAGTGGACTCCCGGAAAATACATTTCTATTATTTTGTTTCCCGTCGCTAAACCGGTCACAGGAAAATTCATGCGCTGTTCATGTGCGGCTATACAATGCAAACCTTTGTTGACGCAGGCAGGCAGAGGGTCGAGTATTCTTTTGGCCCAAGAAAAATGACCATCGGCGAAACCATCAGGCACTGGCAAGGTGCGAGCTACTGAAGCGGATACGCCGACGGTGGCAACCGTGTCGAATAAGCCCAGAAAATTTATAGTTGCAGGAATTCCCGCCAACTTATTCTCAACCAGCAGATCATTGAATAAGTGGCAAAAAGCTACAGCTTGGGCGGCGCCGCGCGAAAAACCAAATACATCTAATGTCACTGAAGGGATCAAAGGCTTGGGACGTGTTTCACGCGCTTTTTCAAGCTTGGCTATATGTTTGGCAAACCATGAGACATGGGTAATTTGTTGCCGGTTACCATAAACATCGCCATCACTCTTTCCAACCTCTTCATCATAATCTTGTGCATATTTACCAATTTCTTCTGGTTTGTAAAGCGGAGTCTTCAATCCATCCGCAGTCAGGTGAATGGCATTCAACACTTGTAGTAGCGCCCAGATAATTCGAGGTTGCCCGCCTTTGGCAAAAGCCTTGCCATCATCAGATTCGGTCAACTCTCCAATTTCTGGAAAAGGTGTGCCGACACCAGCCATATAGTTGCGAAAATAACCACTTCCTTCCTTGTTTTGAGCAAATGCAAAAAAAAGTCTTGCAACGTTACTATGACTGTATTCTTCAAGCTTTAATGGTTTGTTTTTTATAAAAACAGGAATTTTTGTTTTTGAATCTGGCACGCCGATTCTTTTGCCATCTCTGTCACGTTCCAAATTATTATTTGTACCATCAAAGAACAGGCCGACTCTAATAGGAATACTGCATTTTGTGTCTGATGATTTATCGCATGTAATCATGGATATTTTTGACTGTTCTTTAATCGATGGCAGTAAAAAATTATCAACAGGAAATGGTGCAGATATGGGAGTTTTGGAAATCATCGCAATCATTTTCCTGAAGAAATGGTTTCCGGTTTTCCATAATGAATAATCGGATGTGCCGAACTTGCACCTCTGGCATTGGAAACCACTACACGTACCTCATCATTAGGAAAGAAATGCATGTAAATATCACCAGCTTCATCGTATTTTTCAACTTCAACAATTTTTTCCTTAAATATATCTGTATGCCCCTCGGGCATATTCCATCTAACCAACACTTTCATGCCGGGATACCAGACTTTTGGGATTGAGGTACAGCAAACATCAGCCCCTCCTGCCCCCCACCTCGCCATATTTGCTCCCCCGGCACCATTTACCGATGCGCTATGAATATAATTTCCGGTATGATTTACTATGCCTACGGAAGCTGGAGCCATCGTCGATTCCTTTTGCTGCCGAGCAGCACAAGCACTCATTAAAAATGAAATAAGAACAATAAAAAACCATTTCATACTATCTCCATAAGTTTCAGTTAAATTGATGATACAGTCGTTCTGGCTTGCCAAAAATCTTCCGGCAGCGTATCGATTTCCGTCAGATAATTTGCACCTTGCCGAGTGCGCCGCAGCAGGTTCGCCATCGCTGGATGAGCGCTAAAATCATCGGCCAGCATCAAGGCGAGTGCGCTGAAATGCTGGCGTGGTCCGGCCGCTTCGATGCCGCTGGCGCTGGCCAGGGTCAGGTGACGCGCTACCCGGGCATGGCATTCGGCAGGGCTGCTGGAATGAAACAAATCCGGTTGCGTGTCGTGTAGATTGGCGAGTACGGCATCGGCTTCCGCTGCGTCGACCAAGGCTGCAAAAGCCGAGTCGCTCAACGGCAGCTTGTCAAAACCGGCATCGGTCGGCTGGATGTCTCCCGCTCCTTGCCAACTGATCAAACCGCCATCGCGCCGTACCGACCACCAGCGATAGACCGGACTGAGCAAATGGCTGTGCTGGGCTTGCGTCAATGCCGCCAGCAGCGCCGGCAAGATGCGCGTATCGCCCCAACGCACCGGCCATTCGACGGTGTCCGGCGTGATGGCGATCAGGTAGGGGCGCAGGTGTTGCGCGAATGCCGCGACATCGAGTCTGCTGGCGATAATGCTGAGCATAGGCTTGCCTGCGCATATCTCAAACAAACGTTGCAGCCAGGCCGCCTGTGCCTCGTCGCCCGCAGGCGCTGCCAGCACATGCGGTGATGCATTGCCGAAGCTTTGCAGCGCGGTGTGTGCATACAGCGATTGGCGCGGCAGGCGGTTCCGATAACGCTCGGTAAACAATGCTTCATCAAAGGCGCCATCGACCAGCGCCAACAAGTGCAGGGGAGCAGTCTCATCGGTGGTGCGCACTTCCTGCAATTGCTGCGCAATCAGTACCGGACAGTTTGCATCGGGAGTATCAATGGCAAAGTACATGGGATTTCCTCACGCTGCGCTTGGCGCGACAAATGGACTGCCGCTACGCAAGGCGGCCAATAGGCAAGCTTTGCATACGCTGGTCGGCAGTGCCGGTAGTGGATAATTCACACGCGTCGGTCCGGTAAAAGCCTTCTTCCCAGCATGGATGATGATCTTGCCCGGACATTGCACCGTGATATTGCCGCCTGCAATCGTGATATTCGCGCCGCCCGCCGTCGACATGCTGATGCTTTTCGCCGCCGCCCAGTCGATGTGGGCGTTGGCGCTGATGACATCGATTTCGTCGCGCGCCTGGATATTCATCACATCGCTTTGCGCCTGCAATTCAATCGTGTTCCTGGCCGCGATCAATTGCAGGCCCACATTGTCGTCGCCGGCCTGCACCGCGCCGCCCAGCACACCGATCGCCTGGCCGGTGTGCACCCGCCATTGGCCGCCGCCGATGAACTGGCTGTCCAAGCCGCTCATCAGGGTCACCGTCTCGCCATTGCTCATCTGCATGTTTTGCCCGGCCACCACACCCAATCCCGCCTTGGCCGACAGCGCGATGATCGGGTCCTTGACGTGCGGGACTTCGCTGCCGTCCATGTCATGCATGCCGGATACGCTTGCCAGCAACGCTTTTAACGGCGCCACATTCTCGCTGCAGGCCACCGTCTGATGCGTTTTGGCGGCCTTGCCGAAGGTCTCTGCCAGCACCACCGCCTGTTTCAGCAGCGCGATGCCGGGGGCATTGTCGCCGGCCGGATCGCGCCGCGCCGCGCCATGCGTGACCGCATAACTCGACACTAATAACCCGGCGCCGGCGCGTACCGCGCCATACGCGTCGGTGCGCAATTCGGCGCCGCTGCCGCGCAGGCTGCCGCGGTAATTGTCGGCGCTGTGTATCAAATGGCCCAAATTCAATTCGCTGGCCGCCTGGCTGCTTTTCAATTGAATCCGGCCTTGCTGGTCGGTATCGTCGAACAGCAGCTGGTTGTAACCGGCGCCGCCGAATTCCTTGCTGCGGATGCCCCATTGCGCCGCGCCGTTGCGGTGGCCGCCGCCAGCGGCGCCATGCCACAGCGGACTGTTGCCGCCAGCCAGGTTACCTTGCCCCGATACGGCATGGTCGTGCGCCCGG
>NZ_HG322949.1:4542500-4611221 GCF_000723165.1 Janthinobacterium agaricidamnosum NBRC 102515 = DSM 9628 | reverse complement strand
CCCAGCGTCAATGCATACAGCCGCGTGGCGCTGGTGAATGCCGCCAGTGCGGAAAAGATTGTGCCGATCACGTTGGATGCCATGCCGTTTCCTATGAGTTCATCGAAGCGTTCGATGAATTATCAAGCAACTTATTTAGTTTGCAACCCTAAAGTGTAGTGAGGAATTTGTATTTCAGACATTCAATTGATGCTAGTCAAGCTATCTCTTGTTTGAGGCAGTGGGTGATGTTTGTTGTATGTCTTAGGCTGACAGTGTTGTGTGCGACGTCGTGTTGATTTTGCAACTAGGATGTTGAGACACTGACTCAGCATGGAGAGCAGTGGCGGCCGAGGACGGACTCATAGTGAGTCATGCGATGGCGAGCAATGCAGATACAGGCATCGCACGTATTGTATTTTATTGAATCGTGATAATTTTTTTTGAATTAATTTGTCATTAAATATATTTGTGATGAATATTATGTGAAATTATCTGTGTGCATATCTGGAGAGCTGATTTATCTGGATTATGAAAATATTAAAGTGAATATGAAGTATATGGGTGGAAAATGATAAAATTAACAAAAGTATTTTTTTTACTACGATCCTTTTTTTATTTCTGGATGTTCAGAGAAGATGATTGCCGCTAGTATCAATGGCTACAATCATACTGAAAATATTGCTATTGGAATTTTTTCTGTCAATGGCGGTATGGGGGCAAATGTCAACCCTCAAAGTGGTGGAGGTAAGGAAACCTGCTGTGTCATGATACCTAAAAAATGGAGGGCCGGATTAAAGGCGGAAATAGAGTGGTCATATGACACTGAGCAAAATGATCCTAATCCTCCTTTGCCATCTCAAAAAATTATAATTGATATTCCTGAATATAGAAAGCCAGGGAGAATTCAAGTTCATTTTTATGATAATCATCGTATAAAGTTGGTTGTCTCTGATTGTTCTATAACTCATCCATTTTACCCTATGAGTGAAAAAGATAAATTTCCTTGGATTTCATATGACAAGGAAGAAGAGATAAAAGCAATGAAGCGAGATGGAAGAAAGAATCAATGTTGAATCTGGTATTTGATTGATTGAGGTAAATTGTAGTTGAGTTTAAATTGAAAACAAAAAACGTGTAAATAATAGAAAAGATTTTTAATATGAGAGAAGAAAATAATATAAATTCTTTTAAAGATATATTTTTTGATATTTTTGGAAATATATTTTGTTTTTGCATTTTTTTATTTATTTCATCTTGTTCTGAAAAAAAATACCTGCTGCTATCAATGGATATAATCATAGTTCCACATTAATAATAGAAGGTTTTTCTGTTAATAATGGAATGGGAATGAATCTATATCCGGAAAATGGTGGTGGCGGAGAAACCTGTTGTGTGATGATTCCAAAACAATGGAGGCCTGGTTTAAAAGCCAATATAGAATGGTCATATGATACGAGACAAGATGATCCAAATCCACCACCACCTCCACAGAAAATTGAAATTGATATTCCTGAGTATAAAAAGCCGGGCAGAATCCAGGTTCATTTTTATGATGATTATCATGTGAAGTTGGTTATTTCTGATTGCTCTATTACTCATCCATTTTATCCTATGAGTGAAAAGGATAAATTCCCTTGGATATCATATTGCAAAGAAGAAGAGTTGAAAGCTATGAAGAGGGATGGGAGAAAAAATGAATGCTGAGCAAATTCAGTTTGCTAATATTCCCGAATTATTTAAAACACGTAGCGTGGATCGACCACTAAATAGCCGAGAAATTATGCAACGTGCAAAGGCTATTTCGACGAATAATTACAAACCTAGAGAATTAAAATGTACTGGGCAAATTTTCATTGGTATTTTTTTTGATGGAACAGGAAACAATGAAGATATAGATTATCTTCAAGTTAAAAATTTACCAGCAAAACAAAAGCATAGCAATGTGGTTCGCCTCTTTCACGCTTACCCTGATCATCTTATGCGTGGAACCTCAAAATACTATCGTTATTACATTCCTGGTGTTGGAACAAATTTCCCGGAAATTGGGGATAACGGTGGTATGCTCGGAACGGGAGCGTCATGGAATGGTGAGCCTAGACTCATATGGGGATTAACAAGAATTTTTAATGCTATTAGCGATTATGTTTATGGTGATGTTTTAATTTCAACTGAAAAATCGGGAAATATTGCTAACAATACAGGTGGTATCGGATCCATCGCATTTCATAGAGAACATGTATTTAAATCTTACTGGGCTGGGGAATTAAAGAAAAGAATTTCTAGGCGAACTGATGGGCGGCCAGCTCCGGAGCAGATTAATTTATCTATTTATGGATTTTCACGTGGAGCGGCAGAAGCACGCGCATTCGTGAATTGGTTATATGCTATCTGTGATGAAAAGGATGATGCTTATACATTTTGCGATATTCCTTTACGCATCGAATTTTTAGGAATATTTGATACTGTAGCATCAGTCGGTATCGCGGGAGGTTTTAGTAATGGTTTGTTGGGATCCGAGGGGCACCAGTCTTGGGCAAGTAATAATATGCAAGTGCACAGGGGAGTGGAGAGTTGTCTTCATATAGTGGCTGCGCATGAAGTTCGGGCTACATTTCCCTTAGATTCAGTACGCGTTGATGGTGTATACCCAAATAATGTTAAAGAGTATGTGTACCCTGGTGCCCATTCTGATATCGGTGGTGGTTATAGTATTGATGCACAAGGGAAGACTGATGCTTTGGCACGTATTCCTGGTTTTGAAATGTATTGCGCAGCACTTATTGCTGGTTCTCCATTTTTTAACTTGAAAGAATTAGCAAAAAAATTCGTAAACGCTCTTGTGCCAACTCAAGCCACAATAGATATTTTTAAGAATTATTGCTCCGTAGCGGCAGTACAGCCTGGACCGGTGGAGACGATGATGCAGCAACACATGGGACATTATTTTAATTATCGTTATCATGCACGTCATGATCCGGTGAATAATCCCAAGGTCACCAGCTATATCAAGCGACAGTTTTATAAAAAAGCCATTGCTGAACAAGAATTTTTGCGTGATACCCAGCAACATTTTATTGCCATTTTGGCTGGTGTTGCAACTGATCTAGAAAAAATCATGGCTAATGAAAAGTCATACGATCAGTATGTGTCACAGCCTTTTGTTTCCACTGGTTCGTATATCCCAAGCATTGCGATTGTCAAATATGGATTGAAGGCAACTCCGCGTATTTCGGTGCTGAGGGATGTTTTGGATAATGGCGACAGGGACCGATTGGCTCATGGTCTCCCTGAAAAACTCAAAAAATGGCGAAAGTGGCTGCCACAGAACCTATCCCCAGAGCTTTCCGATGCTGATGCTCCAGAGCGTGATGTATTGAAAGTGGTTGCCACATTGTCCGATGAGCCCCAGCCACCCGAAGTGGTCGAGTTTTTCGATCACTGGGTGCATGATTCGATTGCTGGTCTGGCAAAAGACAAAGTGAACGAGTTCTTGCTCAACGGAATAGGTATCGCGAAGTTCAGGCGTGTGTATTTTGGTGACCGTGGCGATGCCATGTTGCGTGATGCTGCCGCTCAATTGAATAAAGAGCGTATGGCGGCCATTGAGTCGAAAAGAAAGATATTGAGGCAGCAACACCTTGAAGCCGCTGAGTACCAGCGTACCCGGCCAACCTGGTAGGGCTGAAAAGGGAGGGTTTGCAGCAGACCCATCGACGCAAGGTTCAAGGCAAGAAAAAAGGGTTACAAGCCGAAGCATGTAACCCTTTAATTTACTACTTGTTCTGTGGGGTGGCTGATGGGGCTCGAACCCACGACAACAGGAATCACAATCCTGGACTCTACCAACTGAGCTACAGCCACCACTGTCTTACGTTTGTCTTGATGTTTCCCAGACAGGTGCCGAATTATACAAACATCTTCGCCATCCTGCAAATCTAAATGCGGCTTTTTTTAAAAATTCTGCAGACAGTCCAGATTTCCGCTTTTTCCGACCGGCGGATGCCAGCCCAGCAAGCTGGAAAACGCCTGTGACAGTGCCGGCACATTGGCGCTGGCGAATGCTTGCAGACGCGCGGTCTCGCCATCGCCGGCTTCACTACTGCGCAGCAAGCTTGCCGCCTCCAGCAGCCGGGCCAGTTGACGCGCCACCGCTTCGCCGGTATCGACCAGCGTCACCGGCCTGGCCGTGGCCTGCTGCACCGTGCGTTCGATCGCGTCGAGCACGAATGGATAATGCGTGCAGCCAAGCACCAGCGTATCGGCGCCCTGTTCCAGCAGCGGGGCGATATAGTGTTGCAGCATCTGGCTGGTGGCGTCGTGTTCATCCGTGCCCAGTTGTCCCTGTTCGATCAGGTCGACCAGGCCTATGCATGGCTGCAACAGGAATAACGCATGGCTGGCTGCGCTGATCTGTTCGCGCAGCAACAGGAACTTTTCTCCGGACAAGGTGCGGCTGGTCGCCAGTACGCCGACCTTGCCATTGCGGGTCAGCGCCGCGGCAGGTTTTAATCCCGGTTCGACGCCGACGACAGGCAGTTCGGGATAACGCGCGCGAATCGCCTTGATGGCGGCGACGGTGGCGGTATTGCAAGCGACTACCAGCGCCTTGGCGCCCCGTTCCAGCAGGAACGCGGCGATCGCCAGCGAGCGTTCGACGACCACCTGTTCCGGCTTGTCGCCATAGGGCGCAAAACCGGAATCGGCAAAGTACATCAAGTGTTCATGGGGCAATTGCGCGCGGATGTGGCGCAATACCGATAAGCCGCCCACGCCGGAATCGAAGACGCCGATGGGCGCGTCGGATGGCTGGCAAGAGTGTAAGGCAGGATTCACATTGATCTTCGTGGAAGTAAAACAGCGTCCCGTACAGTATAAGCGATCGCGGCGGGACGCTGTCTGATGCGAGGATGCGTCAGGCAACCGTGACCGGGATCTGGCCGACGCTGCTCAGGTTCTCGATCTTGGCTTGCCATTCTTTCGGACCGGTATTGTGCACCGAGGTGCCCTTGGCGTCGACCGCCACCGTCACCGGCATGTCGACCACGTCGAATTCATAGATCGCTTCCATGCCCATGTCGGCAAAACCCAGCACCTTGGCGCTCTTGATTGCTTTCGACACCAGGTAAGCCGCGCCGCCGACCGCCATCAGGTAAGCCGACTGGTGCTTCTGGATCGATTCGATCGCGACAGGGCCGCGTTCGGCCTTGCCGATCATCGCGATCAAGCCGGTCTTTTCCAGCATCATGTCGGTGAACTTGTCCATCCGGGTCGCGGTCGTCGGACCGGCCGGGCCGACGGCTTCGTCGCGCACCGGATCGACCGGGCCGACGTAGTAAATCACGCGGTTCTGGAAGTCGACCGGCAATTCCTCACCCTTGGCCAGCATGTCCTGGATACGTTTGTGGGCGGCGTCGCGGCCGGTCAGCATCTTGCCGTTCAACAGCAGGGTCTGGCCTGGCTGCCACGAAGCCACTTCTTCCTTGGTCAAGGTGTCCAGGTCGACGCGTTTCGATTTTTCGGTGTCCGGAGTCCAGTGCACTTCAGGCCACGACGACAGCGACGGCGGTTCCATATAGGCCGGGCCGGAACCGTCCAGCACGAAATGGCCGTGGCGGGTGGCGGCGCAGTTCGGGATCATCGCCACCGGTTTCGACGCCGCGTGGGTCGGATGCATCATGATCTTCACGTCCAGCACGGTGGTCAGGCCGCCCAGGCCTTGCGCGCCGATGCCCAGCGAATTGATCTTGTCGCACAGTTCGATGCGCAATTCTTCCAGCTTGTTTTGCGGGCCGCGTTGTTTCAGTTCGAACATGTCGATATCTTCCATCAACACTTCCTTTGCCATCAGCATCGCCTTTTCGGCGGTGCCGCCGATGCCGATGCCCAGCATGCCTGGCGGGCACCAGCCGGCGCCCATGGTCGGCACGGTTTTCATGACCCAGTCGACCAGCGAATCGGATGGATTCATCATGATCATCTTGGATTTGTTTTCCGAGCCGCCGCCTTTGGCCGCGACCTTGACGTCGACGGTGTTACCTTCGACCAATTCCATATGCACTACGGCCGGCGTGTTGTCCTTGGTATTCTTGCGGTCGAAATGCGGGTCTGCAACGATCGATGCGCGCAATTTGTTGTCGTCAAAATTGTAGGCGCGGCGCACGCCTTCATTGACCGCGTCGGTGACGGTGCCGCTGAAACCTTCGAAGCGCACGCCCATGCCGATCTTCAGGAACACATTGACGATGCCGGTATCCTGGCAAATCGGACGCTTGCCTTCCGCACACATGCGCGAATTGGTCAGGATTTGCGCAATCGCATCCTTGGCGGCCGGGCTTTGTTCGGCCGCGTACGCGCGCGCCAGATGCTCGATGTAATCGGCCGGATGGTAATAGCTAATATATTGCAACGCGGCGGCGACGGATTCGATCAGGTCTTCTTGCTTTATGACAGTCATGGTGTTCTCGCGAGTGTGTAAGACAGAGTCAGTAGAAATAAGGAAAATGAATAATTAATGCGGGCGGGCCTGGTTTTGCGTGACCGTCATGATGCGGTCGGTATAAGCAATCGCCAGCGCCGAAATAATGAAGACCAGGTGAATCGCGGTCTGCGCGAACACCACATTCATCGGATAAGAAGTCGCGTTGATAAAGGTCTTCAGCAAATGGATCGATGAAATGCCGATGATCGCCATCGCCAGCTTGGTTTTCAGCACCGATGCATTGACGTGCGACAGCCATTCCGGCTGGTCTGGGTGGTCGTCCAGGTGCATGCGCGACACAAAGGTTTCATAACCGCCGATGATCACCATGATCAGCAAGTTTGAAATCATCACCACGTCGATCAAGCCCAGCACCACCAGCATGATGGTGGCTTCGTTCAGGCTGGTCGGCAGCGGCGCGCCCGGCACCGCGACCGCGGTCAGGATGTGCTGCAAGGCGGCGTCGTTGCCGAAGATGGCGCCGATCAGGTCCGACAGCTCGACCCAGAAATGAAATACATACACGCATTGCGCCAGGATCAAGCCCAGGTACAGCGGTAATTGCAGCCAGCGCGACATGAAAATGAAGGCCGACAAAGGATGCAGTTTGGTGGTTTGTTTGATGTTCTGGTCGAGCATTGGGATTTCCTGGAATTAATACCTAATAGGGGCATGCCCGACATTTTACACTTGCTGCCAGTACATGCGTATGGCCTTGATCGGCCTGGAAGGTATTGATACGCCTCAATCTTTGCAAAAAAAACAGGCTGTTTTTATTTTTTTCGACAGATGATGACGGGTGCTGGGCAGGGGAAGCTGAACAGAATCCGCGAATGTGGGTAAAATTGCCTACGAGGATAAGTTTTAGGCGGGCGTTTTTCTGTGCCGCGATCAGAAAAACAAGAAGGTGTAAGGCGTCCGTAAGCGACCAAGCCTATCTTGTTGGCAAACTATTACTACACTGGAGACAAGCATGGCCGGTACTGAGAATCAAGGAACAGAGCAGCAGGGACCACAAGAATCGCGCGTGTTCGCGCCGCCGGCATCATTCGCCGGACAAGCCAGCATTTCCGGCATGGACGCCTATCACACCCTGTGCGCAGCGGCCGAACAAGATTACGAAGGTTTCTGGGCAACACTGGCACGTGAACACCTGAGCTGGAAAAAGCCGTTCACCAAGACCCTGAACGAAGACAATGCGCCATTCTACAAATGGTTTGAAGACGGCTTGCTGAACGTGTCCTACAACTGCCTGGACCGCAATATCGAAAAAGGCGACGGCGACAAAACCGCCATCATCTTCGAAGCCGACGACGGCCAAGTCACCCAGGCCACCTATAAAGAGTTGCACGAAAAAGTCAGCAAATTCGCCAACGGCCTCAAATCGCTGGGCATTAGCAAGGGCGACCGCGTCATCATCTACATGTCGATGTCGGTCGAAGGCGTGGCCGCGATGCAAGCCTGCGCCCGCATCGGCGCCACCCATTCGGTCGTCTTCGGCGGCTTCTCCGCCAAATCGCTGCAAGAGCGCATCATCGACGCCGGTGCGGTAGCCGTCATCACCGGCGACGAACAACTGCGCGGCGGCAAAAAACTGCCGCTCAAAGCCATCGTCGACGAAGCGCTGGCGCTGGGCGGCTGCGATTCCATCAAGAACGTCATCGTCTACCAGCGCACCGGCAGCACGCTGCCGATGGTCGAAGGGCGCGACATCTGGTTGCACGAGCTGGTCGCCAGCCAATCGGCGGTGTGCGAACCGGAATGGGTCGATGCCGAGCATCCACTGTTCATCCTGTACACGTCCGGTTCGACCGGCACCCCGAAAGGCGTGCAGCATTCCAGCGGCGGCTATTTGCTGTGGGCCGCGCTGACGATGAAATGGAGTTTCGACATCAAGCCCCAGGACGTATTCTGGTGCACCGCCGACATCGGCTGGGTCACCGGCCACAGCTACATCGCCTACGGCCCGATGGCGGTCGGCGCAACCCAGGTGGTATTCGAAGGCGTGCCGACCTACCCGAACGCCGGCCGTTTCTGGGAAACCATCAAAAAGCACAACGTCAGCATCTTCTACACCGCGCCGACGGCGATCCGCTCGCTGATCAAGGCGGCCGACGTCGATCCGAAAGTACACCCGCAACACTACGACCTGAGCAGCTTGCGCCTGCTGGGCACGGTGGGCGAACCGATCAATCCCGAAGCGTGGATGTGGTACTACAAAAACATCGGCGGCGAAAAATGCCCGATCGTCGACACCTTCTGGCAAACCGAGACCGGCGGCCACATGATCACTCCGTTGCCTGGCGCCACGCCGATGGTGCCGGGTTCCTGCACCTTGCCGCTGCCGGGCATCATGGCGGCGATCGTGGATGAAGCCGGCCACGACGTGCCGAACGGGCAGGGCGGGATCCTGGTCGTCAAACGGCCGTGGCCATCGATGATACGCACCATCTGGGGCAACCCGAACCGCTTCAAGAGCAGCTACTTCCCGGAAGAGCTGGGCGGCAACATCTACTTGGCGGGCGACGGCGCGATCCGCAACAAGGACACGGGATACTTCACCATCACCGGCCGCATCGACGACGTGCTGAATGTATCGGGCCACCGCATGGGCACCATGGAAATCGAATCCGCGCTGGTGGCCAACCCGCTGGTGGCGGAAGCGGCGGTGGTCGGCCGTCCTGACGACACCACCGGCGAATCGATTTGCGCCTTCGTCGTGCTGAAGCAAGCGCGTCCGACTGGCGAAGAAGCGAAAAAGCTGGCGCTGGAATTGCGCAACTGGGTCGGCAAAGAGATCGGACCGATCGCCAAGCCGAAGGAAATCCGTTTTGGCGACAACTTGCCGAAGACGCGTTCCGGCAAAATCATGCGCCGCCTGCTGCGCGTGCTGGCCAAGGGCGAGACGATCACCCAGGACGTCTCGACGCTGGAAAATCCGGCGATCCTGGAGCAGCTCAAGGAAGCGTCCTGATTCGGTACTGCTGCCTGACTGCATGAGATTTCAAGTCTGGTGCGGTCAGGGCAGGGGGGCGGGAAAATTTTTTTGGTACTTTTCAGTATCCTTGCTATAATTCGCGGCTTCGTGAGAACGAAGAAGCATAGCAGTAAGCAGGAGAGGTGGATGAGTGGTTGAAGTCGCACGCCTGGAAAGCGTGTATAGGTTCATAGCCTATCGGGGGTTCGAATCCCCCTCTCTCCGCCACAGACGAAAAAAAGAAAAGCTACCCTCGGGTAGCTTTTTTTTTTCGCCTGTGGCGGAGAGAAGCAAGCCCCCTGCGGGGCTTGCGCGGGGGATTCGAAGGCATCGCCCCTGCCGGGGCGAGCCTCTCCGAATCGCCCAACTGCTGCCGCTGCGCGGCAGCCCCGCGCGCCGAGGGCGCGCGTTTGTGGTGCTAATTAGGTTTCGGCTGAGCAAGCTTTCACGGCACACAACGCATCAGTCCATCAAAATTGGAACATTAACAAATTGCTCCAGCAATGCTCTTGCCGGTTCGCAGGTTAAATCCGAAGTGGCACGCATATTCGCCGTGATCCAGGGTGCAGGAGACATTGTCCTTATTGCGCTCACGATAGTCTTTGTCTGAACTGCAACTGTCTTTTGAGTCAGGAGACATCGAGTCAAACATATCCTTGGCGATGGTCCCGGTGACCATGAAAGAGATTTTACGATCATTCCGCGTAGGCGGCTCCTGCTCGCCCAAGTCGTTCGAGTAGATCAGGTAAGAGCCCTTGAACGGCTTGTATTCGCCCCAGTTTTTTTCACCTGCATAAGCCAGTGAAAGCACGGCGATGGCACTTACACTTAATATCAGCCCCGATAATTTTTTCATCTCAGGTTCTCAATTCCAAGTGGAAGTGATGGTCGTGATCCTTGAAGCGGTGCACGAATGGGATATCGGGATCGTTAAATAATACCTTGTACACGCTGGTATAAACTCGAAAAAGTTCGATGAGTCTCGCCGTTGCGGTGCGATCATACTCTTCGTTGTACCAATATACCGCAACGTGAAGACCGTCCTTGCGTAGCGGACGGATATCCACCTCCAAGCCGCTTTTATGCGTTTTGTGCTTGCCATAGGCGGTTCCGTTAGCCAGACTGATATTCCCGACGCCAAACTTTCGACTGTCGATCGCCTGCCATTCACGCTCCACGCGCAGTATGGCGGTCATCATCGCAGGGTGTGCATACTGGCCGGCACCGCTCCCCGGCGTGCCATACACGTAGTAACCCGCATCCTCCGGGGCTTGCGGAACCACGAATAAGCCGCGTGTATCCTTGGGTTGGACTTCAAGCATGGTTCGTTCCCTTACGCGATGCGGTTGGTCGAAAGATTCCAGCCACCGGTCGTGTTGCCACCGGCGCCGCCGCCAATTTTTTGCTGGGTGTACTTCCAAAGCACTTTTGAAAATTTCAGTCCGATAGCGTCGTGCAAGACGCTACCCTCATGCACCATTTGATCCATGCTGCCGATCAAGACATTTTCCAGATCGACCTCGTAATACTTGACGGGATTACCGTTGCCGTCGGCGCGCATGAATTCGAGCTTGGCCTTTGGGATCGTCCGCCCAGCGGAGCAGGTTTGCATCAGCAGAGGTGAGGATAAGTCGGCCAGCTTGGTGATCGACAGGCTGCGGTGCTCACACCGCTCGGCGGTATGGCCGCCGCCCGTCGATGCGGTGGCGCTTTTTGGTTGCATGACGCCCCACTGCGCAGAAGTGACCTCGATCCAGCCTTGATGCCCGGAGTCCGTCGATTCGCCTTTGATGCCGTCGATTTGCAGATACACGTCGAGTGCCATGATGTCTCCGGGATTGGTTGATGGGAGTATTGGCATTGTTACGCGCTCTATCCGAGACGGCGTTGGGACATCTCAATGAGTTATTGAAAATATAATTCTTATTCGATTAGACGGAGGCAGGAAAAATTTTTGCGCAATGTTTTTTGTACCCGAATTTCGTACCTTGTAGTGGGTAGCGACGGCTATTGATTTGTCTTTGTCTGCGCGTCCAAGGGAAATTGCACTGGTTGCATGTGGCCGCCAATGACAGCTAGACATGGTATGGCGTGCACGCCAAGCGCGGCATGGAGGCAATCGCCGCGCAAGCCATTCTGCCGCAGTGCATTGGCGTGCTGATCCATGATTGCTGGGTGCCGTACTGGCAATTACCCGGCACGCACGCCCTGTGCAACGCCCATTTTCTGCGCGAACTGCTCTACGTTCAAGAACTAACCGGTGAGCGCTGGCCCGCCAGGATGAGCGAACTGCTGCTGCGCGCCAACGAATTGCGCGAGGCGGCGCAGCGCAAAAACATCATCCTTGGCGACGCCGACAAGGCGGCCTTGCGCACTTTCTACGACACCATTCTGGCCGAAGGCGAACGACGGCATCCCGCCCGACTCAAGCCCACTGGCAAGGCTGGCCGCGTCAAGCAATCGGTCGCCTTCAACCTGTTGCAGCGCTTGCGCCGGCATGCCGACGCGGTGCTGCTGTTCGTGTCCGATCCTGCCGTGCCGTTCACCAACAACCTCGGCGAACGCGCCATCCGCATGCTGAAGGTGAAACAGAAAATCTCCGGCTCGTTCCGTACCTTGCTGGGCGCGCAAAACTTCTGCGTCATCCGCTCCTGTCTGGACACGCTACGCAAACAGGGCCACGGCATGCTCGCTGTCCCGGTCCTGCAACGCGCCTTCGCCGGAAACCCGATTCAGCCAGTCCCCGGCTGAACAGTTATATTTATTGTTCTCAATTTTATCGATGTGTTTGACGTTGACATCGTTGGTGGAGATGTAACGATATGGGATAAAATGATGGGCTTTGAGGGTTATTATGTAGTGGTGTAATGGTGACAGTGCTCACCGTTTTATCGTGGGGGGCTGGATGACCCTTGGACGAATGATATAAAGAAAAAATTGATGGCAGAGCGTAGCAAAATTCCGGTGATCGACTTGTTCGCCGGTCCGGGGGGACTTTGTGAAGGATTTTCTTCCATTGTGGACGAAAATGGGCTCCCACGATTCGGCGTCAAAGTCTCGATTGAGAAAGATCCTGTCGCCCATCGAACTTTGATGCTAAGAGCTTTGTTTAGAAAATTTCCTAAGGGCCATGCCCCGGACAGTTATTATCAGTATGTGCGCGGTGATATTACTCGTGAAGAGTTTTTTAAGCACCCGGATATCAAAAGTGCGGAGGAAGAAGCAGCGAAGGAGGCTCGTTGCGCTGAACTCGGGGCAACGCCTCACGAAACCATCGATGCTTGGATTAGGGAAGGCATAGGCAGCAACACCAATTGGGTGTTAATCGGAGGGCCGCCTTGTCAAGCCTATTCGACCGCTGGACGCTCGCGTCTTCGAGGAAAGGATCCAGAAGCTTTCGAGAGCGACAAGAGACATTTTCTTTATACGGAATATCTGCGGATTATTCAAGAGTTTGAGCCATCGGTCTTTGTGATGGAGAACGTCAAGGGTATGCTCAGCTCCAAGCATGGTGGCTCCAAAATATTCGAGCGTATTTTGCGCGACCTTTCAGCCCCTAAGGATGGCCTTAGCTATCAAATTCGCTCACTGGTTGTTGAGGGCAACGAACTCAAACCCAGTGACTACGTGATTGAGGCAGATGATTATGGTGTCCCACAAAGTCGTCACCGCGTAATCTTATTTGGAATCAGGTCCGATGTTGCCGAGAGTACTCCGGCACTCGCGCAAACGACGCGTCGATTCTTGCTAAGAAAAACCACTCCAAAGGTTGGAGTGACAGTTGCATTGTCAGGTCTACCGTCGTTGAGGAGTCGACTCTCCAAAGAGCCGGACTCGCATCAGGCATGGCACGGGGTCATGAAAAAGGCCCGATCGAGTTTGAATTTATGGCGGTCACCTTTGCGCGGTAGGATTGAGGCGCTAATGCTGAAAACGGCCGCGAAGGCAGAGAAGTTGGTCTCGTCAGGAGGAAGTTTTATCCCCACAAAAGTGACACCGAGCACTGAAATGCCTAAAGAGCTGCGCTCGTGGTATCTGGATAACCGATTAGGCGGAGTATTGCAGCACGAAACTCGTAGCCACATGCGGTCGGACTTGCACCGCTACCTGTTTGCAGCTTGCTTCGCCCAAGAAATGGGCTATGCACCCACGTTGTATGATTTTCCGCCCAAGCTGATGCCGGACCACATGAACGTGGATGCAGAGGAGATCCCTTTCGCGGACCGATTCCGGGTTCAAATTGGAAATGCTCCCTCATCGACTGTTGTGGCGCACATCAAGAAGGATGGGCATTACTACATTCACCCCGATCCTGTTCAGTGCCGAAGTCTCACAGTAAGGGAGGCGGCGCGTTTGCAGACTTTCCCAGATAATTACTTTTTCGAAGGAAGTAGAACTGAGCAGTATGGGCAGATAGGAAATGCAGTTCCTCCGTTATTGGCCAGAAAAATTGCAAAAGTCGTCTATAAATTCTTGGCTTCGCTACAGGAAACGCAATAGCTGTTATTGGATAGTTAGGCCAGTGGCCCGCCAATCTCTCCGAACTGCTTGTCGCTATTGATCCATTGGACAATTTTATTGTCCAATGATTTGACTGTTTCGTGATCTCGAGTGGCGCACTCCCAAACGCATAGAACTCGCCAGCCCATGGCTATTAACTTCTCAATGGCTTTTTTGTCCCGCTCGACATTGGCTTCTAGTTTTTTAACCCAGAAGTCGCGCCTCGTAGCCGGAATTTTGAAGTATTTGCATCCCTTGTGAGCATGCCAAAAGCAACCATGCACGAAGATGGTGACCTTTCGGCTTGACATGACGATGTCGGGCGTACCGGGTAAATCGCGACGATGCAACCGAAATCTGTACCCAGCGGCAAATAAGATTCGTCTTACCAGCATCTCGGGTTGAGAGTTTTTCCCCTTGATGTCAGACATCATCCGGCTTCGGACTGAGGGCGGCACGATGTCTGTCATGTGTCGATTCCTTGTCGATTGCTACTGTCGAGGGCATCCTACATCGCCCTGACCTCGGGGATGTTGGACTTGGCTACCGAATAGCTCGCACTCATCACGGCATCTTTACACTCTGGCCGCTTGGCCCATTCAGAAACCATGCGACCACCAGCGGAGGCGTGGAGCACATCGTTGACCTCCTTAGCCCAGACTGCGATCTGTGAGAGCAGCTCGGGGGAAACAGCCTGCTTTGCCCAAATGCGATCAAGATCGATGCGACTTCCGAGCTTTTCTGATAGCAGCGAGACAGTGTAGGCGGTGACGTTGGCTTGAAACGCCTGGAACATAGGACGTAGAAGTTTTTGGGAGTCCCTGTAAATTTTGGCCTTGGCGATCATGGCTTTGAATTCGGGTACCGTGGGCAGCGCCGTCTCTTGGGCATCGGACGGAGTGAGCGAGGCCATGAAACGGTCGAAGTTCTTCTGGGAGCCAAGACTGACGATGTCAGGTTTGCGGTCCCACGCGGTGATGTATTTTGCCAAGTCAGTTTTGGTGAGGCGCCGGGCCGTCGGGATTGCATCCTTCAACGCCTTAAGCTTTGTTGGTGTCGCCCCTTCGCGGGCTAGAAGGGTGTTATAGCTGCCCGCAGCGCGCTCGTAGAACCATTGGCCGATGCCGTCCGGGCAGTAGATCGAACGAGAGAGCTTTTCTATCTCGACATGGAAGGGCTTGTTCGCCGAGAGATCCGATTGCTTGACTGCATTCTGACTGTTGGCGAAGCGCGATATGTCAGAGACAAGCGCCTCTTCTTTTGTGGAGTCCTGGGTCTTCATCACGATAATCTTGGCCGGAACTCTGACATGGCTCAGATCGGTGTCGGGATATTTTTTCTTGGTGAAATAAAGCGAGGCTGTCGTCTGGCCACCATTGACGATTTGGAGCCCTTTCAGCCATGCGATCCCGGCCGATCCATCTCCCGGTTTGCCCAAGCGCATTTCATCGGCTACTATCACGATGCCATTGTTGTAGGCCATGAAGCGCTCAGGCGCTGTTCGTAAAGTAGTCTGAATGCCAGAGTTGACCCCTTTGCCTTTAACACTGAGGAAGGATCGGACATTGGCTTCGAGAAGACGCGCGCCAAATTTTTCGTAGAGTAGTCGTAGAGCCTCGCCAGGAACGGCAGTAAGGGCATAGTCATAATCATCGTTTTCTCCAGGCACAAAAACGCACGGGAGAGGTGCTCCCGAAACTTCAGTAAAATCCACGACTAGTTCATCACGTGGTTTTCCCTCAGACCAATGACGATGGAGGCGCTCGATGTCCATGACTTCCAGGCGCACGGCCTTCCCGCCGATATCGCGTGTCTTGAAGCTCTTGGACTTCGCGACTTTGTCAGTGATGACATAGACACGGATTTGTTCCAAGTCGTTGTAGATGCCATGCAATGTCTCAGCCAATGAGCGCACGTCACTAGAAGGATCAAGTTTCTGAGCCATCTTGCCCTCCGCGCAAAGCGTCAGAAATCGCAGGCATTGCTCCACGGCAGTCTTGGTTTCGGAGTCTGGAATTGGCGTAGGAGTATCGACGTTATCATATAGGCTGACAAACAGGTCGAGTTGGTCGCTATCTTCTGATACGGAGTAGCCGCTAAGCCTCAGATTCGCATTGCCTACCTTGCCTTCAAAGTGACATTCGACCGGTTCGAACGTCATGCCGATTTCCGACATGTGATCCATTACGATACCAGCGAATACCAATTCTTCATATAGTGCTCCATCTCGCATTTGCGAGCGGACGGTGGCCTGCGTCTCACACAGAAATTCAGTCAAATTCATACTTAGATTGCTCCCAATTTTTTTAATGCACCCTCTGTGCCGACGTTTTTTCCAGGCACCTTATCGAGGTCAATTTCATACATGGTTCTCATGATACCCGCAGGTACATTTCCCGGGGTCAGACGCGGGAAGTCACTCACTACTTCGATAACACGTGTTCCTACCTGTTCAAATCGTCGTGGATAGCGCTCGGCGTGCGCGTCTATGTAGCCCGCAGCGAGCAGACGCTCAGTCAAGAGCCGTTCTGCTTCGGCATCGCCTTTGATAGCCAATCGTATTGCTTCGACGATCGCGGACAGGTTCTGTCCACTTTCGGTTTGCCGCAGCCGAGCGCCGGCCACAAAGAGGGGCTGGCGCGTGGAATCGTCGAGCTGTTCGAGCGAACCGATCTTGGCCAGAAAACCTGCCGTTGATAACGTGGTCTTGACCTCCAATGCCCCAGTGCCGAGCTCGAAGTCCTGTATGCCGTCGAGTGGGCCGATCCAGGATTCAATGGCAAGCGCGGCAGAAACTCCTGCGTCGATGATGGCGCGAAGCAGCGTGAGCTCACCGATCAAACCAATCTCGGCCTCGGGGCTGAGAACTTGCGTTCCCTTGCGCATGAATTCCTGCCAAGCTCCAACCCGTCTTGTGATGACTCGCAAGAGTTTGGTTTCATCGGCGCTTGCCGCCACCGCGTCATCGAGAGCTCCGATGACATCGCATGCCATGGCGGCGAAAAGCTCTGCACTGCCGGCAGACTTTCGGGTCAAGGCGAGCCAAAGCTTGCCGCTGCCTTCGGGGTCTGCTCGTTCGACCGCGAAGCCCTGGCCTTCGGGGAGTTTGTCGGCCGCTGCGAGCCGCGCCGTGGGGAATCCCACCAATACCGCCTCGCTGTTGTCAGGTGAGCGGCGGCCGGCGCGCACTTGAAGTGGCCCAGATGAGGGGAGGCAGATGGCCTGCCATCCTGGTTCAATGTCGGCGCCCGTTAGCGAAGACCATGCCATGAGAAAATCGTTACTCGGTCGGGCCATATTCCTGCATCCAATAAAGAAGGTTCACTTCGTATTCCACCCGGATTCCGTTTTCGCTCGCGGGAAACGCGATGGCGAAGGCCATGATGGGTTTGTTCCAGCCAGGTACAATAAGATTTTCAGGAAGCTTTTCCTTGCCTTTGTAGTAGGGAGCAAGCGAATAGAGCAGCAATAGGCCGCGATCCGCATCGCCACCGAGCTTGTCTCTCGCCTCGCGAATGCCTTTGCCACTGGGGCTGGTTGGTGGATTCAGACGCCCGCGCGCATGGTCTTGCTTCCAGGCCGCGCGCGTGCGTACGAGTGCATCTCGCCAAGTATCGTCATTGAGGTCAATGCCCTCGTCTTTTGGGTCGGTTAGCACACCGATGGCAAACATGCTTGGGTCCTTGACGCCTGGCGAGTCAGGATCGTCGGTCCTGCGTGTTTGGAAGGTGCTAACCTTAAAGTCACCAGGGAAGATATGCTCTTCGCCATCTCCTTCGCCGCCTGTCAAGAGTGCAACGCTCCATTGTTTCAATTTTCCGATGTCGAGCATCTTGGTGATGAAATCCGTGAGGACCACCGCCTTGGCGCTTGTGGCATTCGGGTGGGTCGTATAGCTCCCCAAGAATGTAAGCACTTTTTCCACATCCACGTCTCTCCACAATCGCGCACCTGGCCAATAGTCGGCTTCGCTATCGCGCGGATATTTCGGAGCCTCCACGAACTCCATCCCCAGAGAGGAGATCAGTGCGTCGGTAGAAGCGAGGTTCTCTTTCTGCACTTTGAAGTCCCGGTGGAATAGGATAGTCTGAGGCCGAGTGCCGCTGTATGTCAGGGACAGCGTCTGAGCGTTGCGCATTTTCAATGGCGAAGTAACTGTTAGAATTTCGTGAGACATGACCTTGAGACCGTATTGTTCTGGCGTGAGCTTCGCCTTTGCCATGAAATCGAATTCTTCGCGCAGTTCTTCGGACGCGTCGGCGATATGGCCGAACCACTTCACCAAATCCGGCGATGTGTAGAGCCGGCAGAGGTCCAAATAACCAGGCCGGTAGCCGAACCAGCGGCCCATCTGCATCAGGGTGTCATACATCTTTGTCGAGCGGACGAAGTAGCTCACGCAGAGGCCTTCAAGGGTCAGGCCCCGAGCGAGCTTATCGCCGCCGACGGCTATGACCTTGAGCGCGGCACCAGGCGTTGCGTAGTCCAATGCGTCTTTGGCCGTTCCATTGATGGAGCGGACGGTAATGTCGCTAAGCACATCCGGCAGTTTCGCTACCACTTCCTCCCATGATGGCAGTTCAGGAGGGTGCTCCTCGGCGGGAGAAAGCTCTACGACCTTGTCACGTGTAGGGACAATGTCCTCGTCCCAGAGCTTGCGCATGTGCGCGAGCAACTCGCCGGCGTGGCTGCCTCGGGTGATTTTCTGGCGCATGCGGCGCACTGTTTCCTCGACTTGCTCTCGAACATGGTCTTGGACAGACACATATCGAGTGACGTGAATCAGCATGGAGCTGTGCTCGGTCCCTTGGCCGCGCAATTCGCGCGCCGCGCAGACAAGCGCGAAGTGGTGAATGGCATCGCGCAGAGAAAGTGGTATCGTTTCTTGACCGTTGTGGAGCGGAACGTGTGTCTTTTTGTGCTTGGGTGGCATCCATCCCGAGTCAGACTCTGGGGCATAGTGGTCCAAGATGCTGCGAGCGAGCGGAAGGGCTCCCATGCGGCCATCCTTGGTTACTTTCCCAAACATGCGCGAGGGGCCGACATAGTTCGACGGAGCCGCTAGATTTATGATGAAAGCCTTGGGAAAGAGGTCGGGGCCTTCCTTGGCAGTAGCACCCTTGTGGTGGATGTAGATGTTGGCGAATGGCGTGGCCGTGTATCCTACGTAGGCCTTGCGAGTAAAGGAGTGGAGTAGTTGGCGAATCAGGCTGTTGATGGTTTTTGGCTGATGTTCCTCGTCGGGTGCTCCATCATCGTTGAATTCCTGTTCGCCTGTATCCACCGAAGCATTGTCGGCCTCGTCGTCGATCATGAGAAGCGGCAGCTTGGTTACCAATCTCCAATCGGGTAGCGAGCTTTGAGTATCAGTCACGCGTGTTTGAATCCATTTAAGGAGTTCTGTCAGCACAGTTTTTTGCTTCTTGACCACGAAGAGCCAAGGACGTTCTTCCGGGGAAATGCCGTGAAAATGCTTGGCGATAGCTTTGCTGAAATCGCCGTTTTCCGCTCTTGTCGTCGCTGAGTTTGTTTTCAGGTCTTCGCCAAACGCAGCCACGCCGATAGCCGCACCAGCGTCGCGGTTCACCGTCGTCTCGTAGCCCAAGAATCCTTCCTCAAGGCGCATCTGGGTCTGCGAGCGCAGATTGTTGTGCATGCCGGCCAGCACAATGATGATCTTGTAGCCGGCATCGGCGGCCTTGTTGATCAAGCCGGTGTAGTTGCTGGTCTTCCCCGATTGGACATGCCCGACCACGAGCCCCCGCCGATCCCAGGAATCTGTCCGCAGTGGGTCTTCGAGGAGTCCGAGAATGTCATCGGTCGCTTCGTCGAGTCCATCAACGACCACGTCAGACAATTTGGACTCCTGATAGTCTCGATAGCGGCGCCAGTAATGCCAATCTTTCTTCCGGGAGGCAGTGAGCCAATCGAAGTGCCCCGTGTTGTCAACGAGGGTAGTGGCTTTGCCCATCCGGTGACTGAATCGTTGGATCAGAGTGGCAACTACCTTGGCCTCGTTCAAAGGGACCGGCGGATCGCTCGCGAACGTCGCTGCGGCCAACTTCACCTTCTCAGCGATGTAGGACGGCGTGATCTTTGACGAGTCCTTTTCTGCCTTCAGCAGCCGCTGCGCGGTGGCGATGACATCTTCGAGCAATTGCGCTTGCGCTGCTGCCTCTTCTGCTACGGTCATTTTTGACTCCCTAGTTTTGCGACGAGTGCTGGATATTTTTGGAATGGTTCAGTGCGCGACATCGACTTGCGTGCTTCCTCAACGCTCAGGCCTTTGCGTTCTATCAGGTCATTGAAGAGTACGCCAGCGACCTCGATCACGGCTGCATTGGGTTCGCCCTCGAAGCCGGTTCTTGGAGTCTCTTTGTTTTCGGCGGTGTCGAGCCAGATGCGCTGCACGGGGACTGTTTCTTCGATTACCCGAAGCATCGACTTGATCAACGGAGCAAGCGTTCCTGAGCTTTCCAGAACGGCAGCGACGGATGGATGCGTTTCTTCGATCCGATATCGCATGCCTGCCTTAAGTCGTTCGATACGCCAAGCCTGTTCAATGGGGATACCGCCTTTAGCTGGCGCTGGCGTTCCTCTATAGGCAAATACATGTCGAGCGCGCTCACGTGTATTTTCGGCCAGCAACATAAGCCAAGGGCGAAGCGACACAGGTGGACGAGCAGTCGATTTGCGAACGTCAATTTTCCAGTCTGCATCGGCTGTGTTTGGGATATCCAGGCGTATGCGGGCTAGTCGATGTGCCTCCTCCCTGTTCCATGCTCGGGCGTTACCCAATCCCAACCATCCACCTGCTACTAGGAGGCGCTCGTTACGGTAGACGTAGAATCCCTGCTGAGCGGTCCAGCCAGCGGGGCCAGCGTTGGCTTCAAACTCCGCAATCGATAACTTATCGCGGTGAGGCAATACATGACACTGCACGGAGACGGCACCGTAACCGGTGGCGTGGTTCGTGGTTGGCGATGTCCACGGCTTCGCTGGATGGCCGGACATGAATGGGTCCCAAGGTGTGACGGAGCGGCCGTTTAAAAGTAGTTTGAGTTTCGGGCGTGGGCCCTCTAGTAACCTATGGAAGACCATCGCTAAATGAGACTCAACGTTATCGATGAGGTCATGGAAATCATCAGATGTGTAACCGAAAGTGACCACACGGTCCATCGTTTCCCATAAGACCAGCGTGCCTGCTTTCTTTCCTTTTAAGCCTGTGATGAAAGGTTTCGATCCCGGAGCTGGTCCTTCGAAAAGAAGCCAACCTCCACTGGGATCCGCTGCGAGTTCGTCCAAATCCCAGCGCAGACAGCTTGTGATGCCGTCTTTGACAGCGGCTACAGTTAGCCTTCGGCATTGCGAGAAAGAAGCTGTTTTAAGGCCCATGCCGAAACGACCCAGATCGTTGATGGCACGAGTATCAAGTGGGTTTTTATCGCCAAGACGCATGGCATTTTCGAGCTCTGCATCGTCCATGCCTAACCCATTGTCGAGAATGGCTATGCGGCTGGTATGCCCATTCCAAGTGAAATCGATACGGACTTCTTTCGCGTCAGCTGAAATGCTGTTGTCGATAATATCAGACAGAGCCGCTGCCGTTGAGTAGCCCAAGCCGCGCAATGCCTCAAGCATTGCCATCGCACGCGGCGGCGCGCTTCGTGTCTTTGAAATCATTTCCAATAACCTTTTTCTGGGATGAATTCGAACCCCAAAGCAAGCAGCTTACGGGCTAATTTTTTGTAACGGCCGTCGGGCGTTTCAATAAAACTGATCCATATTTTTCCTGATGCTTCTTTGCGTTCGTCGATCACAGAAACACCTAAGGCCATAGCCTGTGTTAGGAATTTATCGATGCTTGACGTCTTTACAGGTGATGACGTGCCATCAGGAGTCGGCCTAGCCGCAAGTTGGGACTGTATCGAGTTGACGTCTGCTGACGGCTTGGATCTGCTAGACAGGGAGCTGTTCTCTTGCCCCTTGCTCTCTTTGGAAAAAGGATAGCCAAAAAACACGTTCGATAAAGCATCAATCCTGCTAGGCTGCATCAACTTCTGGATAGCTTTGGCTTCAATCTGGCGAATACGCTCCCTTGTGACTTCATATCGTTGTCCGATGTCGTCTAGCGTCAATGAGTCATTAATCCCGATGCCATAGCGCAGTCGAATAATTTGTGCTTCTTTCGGCTTGAGCGTAGCCAAAACTCTGTCAATTGTTTTGTGCACATCGGATTTGAACGCAATGTCAAAAGGGTCTGGTGAAACGAAATCGGACAGAGCATCGGCGGCTATTAGTTCATCGATTGATAGGTCATGTATTGATATCGGTTCAGGCGCGAGTCGCTGAAGTGCAGACACTTTGTAAGCAGGCATGTCTAAGCGGGCCGCTATTTCATTGAGCTCAGGCGAATGTCCATTCTCTGATTCAAATTCGCGCGTTTCACGAGCTAGGCGCTGAACACTCCCATAGACATGGACCGGAACGCGAATAGTCCGGCATTTGTCTGCGATGTAGCGCCCAATGTGTTGGCGTATCCACCAAGTGGCATAGGTGGAGAACTTGAAGCCACGCCGCCAATCGTAGCGCTCGACGGCTTTCAATAGGCCAATATTTCCTTCTTGTGCTAAGTCGTCCAAGGGCTCTCCGCTATAAAGATGCTTTTTGGCAAGATGGAACACGAGCTTCAAGTTGGCAGCCACCATTCGTTCGCGAGCGATCTGGTATCCCTTTATCGCGCTGGCATATTGCATCGCCGATTCTTGGGCACCGTCGGTTTCGGCATTTGCCAGCTCGAGAAGGAAGCGACGATTCAGTCGGAGCGACGACAGCGTTTCACGGATTGCTGCCCAATTCGCTCCGCGCTGCGTTGGTCCTACTGGAAGACTAGCGAGCCTGTCCATCGCATCCGAAAATTCTGACGTGAAGCTACCGAGTGGGAGGTCACTATCGAACTGCGACTCTTCATCGGCCTCGAGTTCCTCTTCCGCCTGATCTGTAGCCGCGATATCTGCATCGCTTTCGCCTTCAGATGTTGATTCAAGGTTTGGCTCAGCTTCGATCGGTCCAAGCGATAGCCAAATCAGAGGCCTTTGTTTGGTCTTGATAATATTGCCGGCGGCCAGTGTCAGATCAATCCCGCGTGGCCAAGCTGCCAGGGCGTCAAGTGCTCGTTCCATTTGGACTTCCATCGCTTTACCTAGGAAGACTTCTTCTTCGGCAGAAATTAGCCTCTCGCGCTGAAATTCTTTTTGGTATATGCGCAAGGGCTCCGAGTAGCGTGAGGCCAAGTTGTCAATAAACGCGAAGGCATTGGTAACTATTTCTTCTTCGTCCGGTGTTTCCTCAGGGTTGACGTAGACCTCGAAATTTTCGTCAGGCTTGGCGTATTCGAATCGCTCATCGACTTCGGCGCCAACGTCATTGATGACCATGGTTAGCAGCGCCTCCGCTTCTGGGTTTGCCGATTGGTCATCGTTCAGCGACAAGGCTTTGACCGCAGCGCTAGGCACACTGCCTTCACGAGCGGCTCGAAGCAGCAATAAACGTAGCAGTTCGCGGGCCTCTGCATCACTAGTGCGAGCGAGCGGTAGCGATCGCTCTGGTAGGTAGACATCAATGTCTTCCCAGTCTTCCGACGAGTCTATGGGCTCATATTTCGAAATGGATACCTGGATCGCGCTGGCAGCTTGGGCGACAGACGGATCGACTTCGGGAGGAGACGCGTCCTCCTCTGGCTCCCAGCCGATCAAGTCAAACTCGGATACGCTTTCTAGTTCGCTCAATTCCTTTGCGTCGAAGTGAAAATTATGTGGAACCGTATCAGTTTGAGTCACGTCAACTGCGGCAAGAGATGTGGTGCATTCAAGCGCTTGTGATTCCAGAGGCATGATGTGTTCATCTGGAGGATCGATCATGCTCAGACCTTGAGCACCAAACACCCCAAGCTGCAAGGTGACCGCCGCCTCCAATATTGCTACTGCTTCGTGCGCGCCAGCGGCGACCGCGATGGCATACGCAGTTTTTCCAGAGGGATCAAGCAGGTCTTTGTCTACTCCTGCATCAAGCAGAAATTTGCACATCGAAAATTTATTGCGGCCCGCCGATAGCATGAGAAGGGTGAGTCCATTTCCATCACGAGCATTGAGGTCGTCGCCCCGGTCGATGTGAATTTGGATGGCGCTTTCGATACCAGCCATGACCGCCATTTTTAGGAAACGGTTAAGAGGAAGGATACTAGGGACGCTTGTGCTGATCATTCGTGCGCCTGTATCCGCGCCACGGAGCTGTCGATTTCTGCGGACTCTCTAAATAGAGTTTTGAAATTTTTTATGCTTAAAAAGCGATGTTCTTTGCAGGACAGCTTGGATGTTTCTGTGAGCATGTTGGCTCTGCCAAAATCGTGTTATAAGAAACAAATTCTTGTATTTGAATAAATTTTACAGCAGATGTCCAAAGACAGCACTATTTAGTCTGCCGCTTTTTAGTGAATTCGGAACGTTATTTAAAAAGGAAGATCAATAAAGGAGTATCTGCTGCGAAATTTTTGATGGCATCAGGTGCCATTAAAAAGTCAGCAAAAAACCTGGCAACTCTAAAAAATAATTCTAAAATAATCACATATGTCAACAGTGTTGCTTACAGACAGTCCCAAACGCACTCAAAAAAGCGATATTCAACGCGCCAAATCATTGGCCAGCGATGCTGGATTAAGCAAAGGAATAAACATGAGCAATCGTATCAATGTCAGCAAGCTGCCCGATTTCGACGCTGCTCCCTACCTCGATCGCGATGTAGCGATTGCCGCTTATCTGACCGACATCATCGAAGCCAACGATGCATTGCTGTTGGCCTCGGCCCTGGGGGATATTGCCCGCGCCGGGGCATGACGGAAATCGCCAAGTCAGCCGGGATTACCCGCGAGGCTTTGTATAAAACGCTGCGGCCGGATAGCGCGCCGCGCTTCGATACCGTCAGCCGGGTGTGCACCGCGCGCGATGTCCGTCTGGTCGCGCAGCCGCTGGAAGCCGCTGGCTGAAAAAAACGGGCGGCCCACCTGCGCGCACCGCCCGTTTCAGCAAAATGCAGCCGCAAAACCTCACCACCCAATATCCCGCAACAACGGCAGCGTCAAATCCCTGGGCGGTTCCACCTGGTGTCTCAAATCGGCGTTCAGCGCCGGTTCCATCAACTGGTTCGGCTTGGCGTCGGTGCTGTAGTGCGATACCGACGAACCCGGCTCATATTCCAGCGGCGTGTACATCAGGACGCGCTGTCCGGCGTCGGTGCCGGCCAGTTTGGCGGTATCGACACCGAGGCTGGCGATGACGCCGGACATGGTGCGCGAGCGGTGTTGCAGGCTGGCCCGGATCAGGTTGCCGTCGGCTTGCGATACGCGCACCGCCGGTATCGTCACGCTGGGGTCCGAGCCGCCCAGTCCGGTCACCGGGCCGGCCACGTTGTCGATCACGATCATGCCTGTGGCACCGGCGTCTTGCAGGTTTTTCGCCTTGACGGTGAAGTTGCAGCCGCCGCGGTCGACCAGGCCGATATTGTGGTCGACCGCCAGCGCATTGGCCGGGCTGAGCGCGGTGCAGGCCAGGCCGGCGCCGTCCGGCTGGTCGACTACCGGCATCACTTGTCCGGTCAGCGGCGGGTTGGCCAGCGGCGGGCCGAATGCGGCGTCGCCGACCTGGTAAGTGCCGGCCGCCGGACCGGCCGCATTGCCGCTGATGATCAGCCGCGACTCGCCGCTCAGCACGACCGGCACGGCGGCATTGACGTGGGCACCGTCCCACGACAAGCCGTCGCCGCTGACCGACGAGGCGGCCCGTTCCGCCGCGCTTTCCATGACCCAGGTCTTGCCGTTGCGGTTGTCGGTCAGGTGGTGGTCCCAGATCGACGGCGTGCCGAAGTAGAATTCGCCGCTTTGTTCGTCGGTGTAGGTCTGGAAGCCGAGGCCGTGCGCCATTTCATGCAGCAGCACGGTGACCAGGTCGACCTGGCTGCCATGGTGGTTGTCCAGTCCCAGGTAGAACGGCGAGCCGGGCAGGCAATCGGGAAACAGGCCCAGGCGCGAGTTGAAGCGGGCGATCAGGTGCGGATCGCCGGGTTCGTCCTGGTCGGCGCCGGCCAGCTTGGCCGCCAGCGCGCCCGGATACCAGGTGTTGCTGCGCTGCGCGCCGGGAAAGTCGGCGTAGATCGACGCGGCGCCGGCCGAGCCCAGCACCGCGCTGCTGGCGGTGCAACTGAGCGGCTGGAAGCTGGCCTGGACCCGGATCGGCACCGGGCTGTCGAGCTTGGAACCCCAGATCTCGGCCGCGTAGGTGAACGCGATCAGGCGCTGTTCGCCCAGCGTGACGCCGCTGTTGCCGCCGACCGGCGCGGCCGGCGTCGGGTCGTTGAAGCCGACCCCGGGCGTATTGGCGTTGATGATGGTGACGCTGGCCGCCTGCGCGCCGCTCCAGCCGGCCAGCAGCAGGGGCAGCAAGTACAAGCCGGCCAGCGTACGCAGTTTAATGGTGTCCATGGCGGTGCTCCCGGTTTTGTTGGAGGGCGTCGGCGGCACTGTCGCCGGTCACGCAATGCAAGGTGTTGTTGCCGTTGGTATCGCGCGTCATGACCGAGAACACTTGTTTGCCGCCATCGAGCTTGACCTGGCGGCTGCCGTCGGCCCTGATCACCGCCTGCGGCGCCGGTCCGCTGCGCTGTGGCGCGGCGCCGGGCTGGCGCAACAGTGCTTGCGCTTCGACCGGGGTCGGCGCGCGCAACTGTCCGGTTTCGGCGTCGCGCACCGTCACCATGCCTTGTTGTCCGGATGGCGCTTCGATGGCTATCGCACAGGGCGACAAGATCACCGCGCCGACGGCCAGCAGCGCGCCGCCGGCGAGGTGTTGACGGCGCAGCCAGCCCAGTGCCGCGAGTCCGGCCAGCAGCATGGCCCACGTCGACGCTTCCGGCACCGCGCTGATCAGGACACTGTCGATGCCGATGTAGTCCGATGCCGAGGCATTGCCGACATAGCGGAAGGCGAAGCGGCCGCTGCCGACGGCGTCGAGGGTGGCCTGGTTCAGGGTCCACAGGTCCGGGTAGGGGCCGCTGCCGCCGACGGTCAGCAGGGTGTGCGTGAAGCCGGCGATGGCGCTGCCGGCGCCGCTGCTGAAGCGCAGTTCCAGCATGTCGCTGAAGCCGGGCGTGCCGGCGCCGCGCGTGTAGAACGAGACCAGCGTGGGCCCGCTCAAGGTCAGTTCGGGCGTGATCAGCCAGTTGTCGATATACCCGATACCCTGGCTGGCGCTCAGGTAGTTGGCGCCGATGTAGGCGTTCGCGGCGCCGGCATGGGCGCCAAAGATACCGTCATTGCCCTGGAACCAGGACAGGCCGGCCGGGCTGCTATGGTTGATCAACTGCCAGCCGGCAAGGGCGCCGACGTCGTCGAAATTCTCCGTCAGCGAGCTTGCCGCGTGGGAGGATGAGGCGAACACGAGCGCCGTGATCGCCAGGATAATTTTGAACGTTTTCATTTACACACCTTTGTCCAGTGATGATCGGATAATCAAAGTGCAACGTTTTTATATTAGTAATAAATTATCGAAAAATCTGACGAGAGTGCTACTTGTTTGATAAATCTTATTGCCGAGCAGGACAGCGGAAATGCAGGTCTGATGAGCGCGCAGCGCGTAATCAGACTAGCTCCGGGCCGCAAGTGCGCGGCACAAGTGCGCGGCACAAGTGCGGGGCTGCCCAACGTTGGCTTACGCTGCGCTAAGCCAACCTACTCAAGCAGGTTTTGCAGTTCAGGCTTTAGCGCAAGGAACTGGCGACCAGCCCGCCCAGCAATTGGTTGATGGCGTCGATATTGGCCGGCTTGGTCAAGTGATGGTCGAAGCCCGCTTCGCTGGAACGGTGGCGGTCGGTCGCCGCGCCCCAGCCGGTCAACGCCACCAGCACGGTCTTGCTCATGTGCGGATTGTTGCGCAGCGCGCGCGCCACGTCGTAGCCGCTCATGCCGGGCATGCCGATGTCGAGGAACATCACGTCGGGCTGGAACTCGCCGGCCGCCTTCAAGGCGCGCGGGCCGTCGTTGGCGACCTGGATCGCATGGCCCATCATGCCGAGCAGCGCGGCCAGCGTTTCGGCCGCGTCGATGTTGTCGTCCACCACCAGTATCCGCAAATTGCGTTGCAATACGCCATTGCTGTCGCCGGTGCTCAGGATGGCCACCGGGCAGGCGCTGTCGGCCAGCGGCAGGCGCACGGTGAAGGTGCTGCCCAGCCCGGAACCGGGACTGGCCACGCTGACGCTGCCGCCGTGCAATTCCACCAGCCGCCGCACCAGCGACAAGCCGATGCCGAGGCCGCCTTGCGAGCGGCCCATGTTTTGTCCGACCTGGGTAAACATGTCGAACACGGTGGCCAGCGATTCGGGCGGGATGCCGACCCCGCTGTCGCTGACGGCGATCAGCACGCTGCTGCCGTCGCGCCGCGCCGACAGCGCGATCTGGCCGCCCGGCGGGGTGTATTTGGCGGCGTTGTTGAGCAGGTTGCCCAGTACTTGCGCCAGCCGGGTCGGATCGACGTCCAGCGGCAGCGGCAAGTTGTCGAGGTCGACCTTGAGCTGGTGGCGGCTGCTGTCGATCAGCGGCAAGCTGGTTTCGACGGCGCTCGACACCACGCTTTTCAAGTCGGTCTTTTGTTTCTTCAGTTCGATCTGGCCGCGGGTGATGCGCGCCACGTCGAGCAAATCGTTCACCAGGTGCACCATCTGGTTGACCTGGCGTTCCATCACGTCGCGCACCCGCGCCACGGTGGCCGGGTTGTCGGCCGCCATGCGCATGATTTGCAAGCCGTTGCGGATCGGCGCCAGCGGGTTGCGCAATTCATGCGCCAGCGTGGCCAGGAATTCGGTCTTGCGGCGGTCCATTTCCGACAGGTCTTCGGCCAGTTCGCGCAATTGCCGTTCGGACTTTTTACGCTCCGTGATGTCGGTAAACAATACCGCCAGCCGGGTGCTGCCGGGGCCGCCCAGCCGCACCGCGTAGACGTCGAACCAGCGGCCCGTGGCCTTGGCTTCGTCTTCCAGCCGCACCGGTTCGCCGGTCAGCACCACCCGGCCGTAGGTCTGGGCCCAGTGGCTGTCGTGGCCGGGCATCATTTCAAGGATGCTCTTGCCGACCGCGTCGCTTAGGCCGGATTGCTGGACGAACGCGCTGTTCACGTCCAGGTAGCGGTAGTCGTAGGGCTGGCCCTGCTGGTCGAACAGCACTTCGATTTCGCAAAAGCCCTGGCCCATCAATTCGATCATGCTGCGATAGCGTTCTTCGCTGGCGCGCAGTTTGTCTTCGGCCTGTTTTTGGCGCGTCACGTCGAGGATCACGCCGGGCAGGCTGACCGGCGCGCCGTCGTCGCCGTATTCGGCGCGGCCGCGCGCGATCACCGAGCGGTAGCGCCGGTCCGGGCCGCGCACCCGGTACGCCGATTCGTACGGCGTGCCCTGGCCGATGGCCTGTTCGATTTCGATCATCACCTGTTCCAGGTCGTCCGGATGGATGGCGCCCAGGAAGGTTTGCAGCGGCGCGCTGGTACTGTCGCTGTCGGTGCCGAGGAACAGGCGTCCCATGTTGCGGTCGGCGATCACCTTGTCGGCCGCGATATCCCAGGTCCAGGTCGCCACTTCGCCGGCCGCCAGCGTGGCTTTCTGGCGCGCCAGCGTGTCGTGCAGTACTTGCTCGGTGCGCTTGCGTTCGGTCTGGTCGAGAGAAATGCCGGACAGTCCGATGACGCTGCCGGCCGCATCCAGCGAGCAGCTGCCGCGCATCTGCGCCCAGTGGATGCTGTCGTCGGGCCAGCGCACCCGCACTTCGATGTCGAAATCGCTGGCGCTGGCGATGGCGTGGTGCACCGTGTCGCGCCAGCGCTGCACGTCGTTGCCGGCGAGGGCGGCGGTCAATTGCTGGTAATGAAAATGGTCATCCGCCGCGTAGCCGAAGTTGGCCTTGCATGCGTCCGAACAACTCATCAAGCCGGTGCCCAGGTCCAGGTCCCAGGTGCCCATGCCGCCGTTCATGGCCAGCCGCAAGCGGTCTTCGGCGCGCTTGCGTTCGCTGACGTCGGTGTGCGCGCCGACCCACTCGCGCAGCGCGCCGTCGGCGTCATACACCGGCGTGGCGCGCACCAGCATGTGGCGGTAGCCGCCGTCGGCATGGCGCAAGCGGTATTCGGCCTGGAACAGCGGATTGCCGCCGCTGGCGTGGTTGATGTCGCGCCAGACGCCGGCGGCGATGGCGCGGTCGTCCGGATGCACCGCGTTGAGCCAGCCGGCGCCCATGTACGCATCCTTGCCCTGGCCGGTGAAGGCGCTCCAGCCCGGCTGTTCGCTGCGGAATTCGCCATATACCGGGGTATCCCAGACGATGTCGCAGGTGGCGCCGAGCATGGCGCGGAAGCGCTGTTCGCTGAGCGCGGCCGGATGGGGTGACAGGGAATCGGGGTCGGACATGGGGCGGTTTTCGTTAATGGCCTTGCCGTTTTATCTATACGGCGGGAAGTAGCGCGATAGTACAGCCATTTTTACTCTCGTATCCAGCTTTGCTATCAACAATTGCTACTCTTTTTTGCTTGGCAGAGGAATAACTGTCAAAAAACGCTTCATGTCAGGAAGATATGGCTTTGTGGCCGAATTACCACTGTGCCGGTTGATATCCGCCAGCCACGGCTGAATTCTCAACAATATTCTTGCAGTTCGCGATGAGCATGAATTAAATTGGCGGCTATCAACAAGTCGGCAATTTTAAAGACATCGCCAAGATGCTGGCCAGTACCGTTGCGCGCGCATTTCCGGGTAAGAACATGACGCGCTCAAGGGATGGCAATTGCCGGGGGCGGGGAAACACCCGTTCGCGTTGCCGACAGCCGCCGTTGCGGCTGTCGGTCATTCATCACGCCGCCACGGCGGGTGGAGTTGCGCCGACCATAAGCAGGAGACATGCAGTGGGACACTCTTCGTAAGACTTCATTTAAAATCTGGGGAAAGCAAATGATCAAAAAGTCCAAGACGCAGCCGCGTCTTAGTCTCACGCATGGCGCCATGCTTGTGTTGAGCGCCTTCATGCCGTTCGGCGCGGCTTACGCGCAAAGCGCGCCCGCCACCGTCGCGGCAAGCGCGGCGCCGGCCGATTCGGGCGCGAGCGCCAAGCCGGCCACCACCGGACAACTGGAAACCGTGACCGTCACCGCCCAGCGCCGCAGCGAAAACATCCGCGACGTACCCGTGTCGGTCAGCGCGCTGCGCGATGAAAAACTCGACGTGCTGGTTTCCGGCGGACAAGATATCCGCGTGCTGGCCGGCAAGGTGCCAAGCTTGAACGTGGAATCGTCGAATGGCCGCACTTTCCCCCGCTTTTATATCCGCGGTTATGGCAACACCGATTTCAATACTTTCTCGTCGCAACCGGTTTCGCTGATCTACGATGATATCGTGCAAGAAAACCCGATCTTGAAAGGGTTCCCGATTTTCGACCTGGCCAACGTTGAAGTATTGCGCGGCCCGCAAGGCACCTTGTTCGGCCGTAACACTCCGGCCGGCGTCGTCAAATTCGAATCGGCCAAGCCGAACCTGAAAAAAGTCGAAGGTTATTACAACGTCTCGACCGCGACCCACAACACCACCAACGTCGATGGCGCCGTCAACGTGCCGCTCAGCGATCAGTGGGCGATGCGCGTGTCGGCCCTGCGCCAGCACCGCGACAATTTTGTCGACAACACCTACACCGGCCAGAAGAATGCACTGGACGGCTACAACGAACACGCCGAACGCGTGCAATTCCTGTACGCGCCGAACACCACTTTCAACGCGCTGTTCAATGTGCACCAGCGCCTGACCACCGGCAGCTCGCGATTGTTCTTCGCCAACCTGATTCAAAAGGGCAGCAACGAGATCGTCGACGGTTTCGATCCGAATAAAATATTCACCGACGGCAAGAACTTCCAGAACCTGCATACCAGCGGCGCCAATGCGCGCCTGAGCTGGGATCTGGACCGCGTGAAGCTGTTTTCGATCACCGGCTTCGAGCAAGTCAACAGCTACCTGAGCCGCGGCGACGTGGACGGCGGTGTTGGCCGGCCAAATCCGCTGTTTACCACGCCATTCAACGTGGAAACCGCCGGCGGCATCAGCGGCGTGCGTCAATTCACCCAGGAATTCCGGGTCGAATCGAAAAACACCGGTCCGCTGAACTGGCAAACCGGCTTGTACTATTTCAATGAAGACGCCAACGGTTTCACCGACAACTTCGACACCCCGACCAGCGCGCTGACCTCGCACATCGCCAGCCGTCAAAAGAATACCGCGTGGGCGGCGTTCGGTTCGGTTAACTATGCCGTGAACGACGCGTTCCTGCTGCGCGGCGGCTTGCGCTACACCCGCGACAAGAAAGATTTCAACACGGTTGAAAACTTCAACGTGGCGCAGATCGGTCCTGGCGGCGTCGATGAAAGCAAGAGCAAGGTCAACTGGGATGTCAGCGGCACCTACAAGATCAATCCGGACGTCAACGTGTACGGCCGTATCGCCACCGGTTTCCGCGCGCCGAGTATCGCCGCCGCCAACAAGGACGTGCCGATCACGGTGGCCGACGCCGAGACCATCACCTCGTATGAAGCGGGCGTCAAGGCCGACTTGTTCAACCGCCGCGCACGCCTGGCATTCAGCGTCTACGATTACCAGATCAAGAACCAGCAGCTGACCGTGGTCGGCGGCAATTCGAACGTCAACCGCCTGATCAACGCGGCGCGCACCAATGGCCGTGGCGCCGAGCTGGACCTGGAAGGTTTTGTGACGCCTAGCCTGAAGATGTCCTTGGGCGGCAGCTACAACTTCACCCAGATCGACGATCCGAGCCTGTCGGTCCTGAAATGCCCGACTTGCACGGTGACCAACCCGATCAATTCCGCCGGCCGGGTGGACATCAATGGCAACCCATTGCCGCAAGCGCCGAAATGGATCGTCAACGCCACCGCGCGCTACTCGATCCCGACCGAAAATGGCGAAGTGTTCGTGTTCACCGACTGGTCGTACCGCAGCAAGATCAACTTCTTCCTGTACCAGGCCGAGGAATTCACCGGCAAGTCCTTGCTGGAAGGCGGCTTGCGCGTAGGCTACACCTGGCAAGAGGGCAAGTATGAAGTGGCTGCATTCGGCCGCAACATCACCAACACCCGCCGCGTGACCGGCGCGATCGACTTCAACAACCTGACCGGCTTCCTCAACGACCCGCGCCAGTTTGGTGTGCAATTCAAGGGCAACTTCTAATAATCAGCCCCGATGCGGGCCGCGTTTTCAGGCGCGGCCTGCATGGAAGTCATTCAACCCGCTTCGGCTGCGCGCCGTGGCGGGTTTTTTTATGCGCGAACATCAGCGCACTGCATGGTCTTGCATTATCTGTCCCCACGCCGGGATCGCCCGGCGCCAGAAATCGTCCAGAGTGTCGGCCCGTACCTCGATGCCGAGGAAGCGCGCCGCCGGCAGGATTGCCGTTTTCAATAATCGCTCCGGCGCGGCGCCGCTGTCGAATGCTTGCGCGCCGGTTTGCTTGGACAGTTTTTCGCCCAATTCATTGTTGAGCACCGGCACATGTAAATAGGCCGGTTGCGGCAAGCCCAGCAATTCCTGCAGATAGATCTGGCGCGCGGTCGAGTCGAGCAAGTCGGCGCCGCGCACCACGTGGCTGATATTTTGCGCCGCGTCGTCGACCACCACCGCCAGTTGATAGGCCCAGAAACCGTCGGCGCGGCGTATCACGAAGTCGCCCACTTCCGCCGTCAAGTCTTGCTGTTGCGGGCCGCACCAGCGGTCGTTGAAATGAATCATGCGATGCGGCGCCAGCGGTACCCGCAGCCTGAGTGCGCGCGCCGTCTTGCCGGGCGCCAGGCCGCTGCGGCAGGTGCCGGGATAGACTTGCGGCGCCAGTTGCGGGCCGGCCAGCCGCAGGCGCGAATCGACGATTTCCTTGCGCGAACAGGAGCACGGATAGACCGCCGTCCCCAGTTGCTCCAGCGCCGCCTCGTATAGCGGCAGGCGCTGGCTTTGCCATGTCACTTCGCCATCCCACAACATGCCGCAGCGTTGCAGCGAGGCCAGCATCTGCCGGTCGGCGCCGGCCGCGTTGCGGTCGCCGTCCAGGTCTTCGATGCGCAGCAGCCAGGCGCCGTCATGCACTTTGGCATCGAGATAGCTGGCCAGCGCGGCGACCAGCGAACCCATGTGCAAGGGGCCGCTGGGCGATGGCGCGAAGCGGCCGATGTAGCGCAATGGCAATGGTGCGGGCAAGTTTCCGGGCGCTGAGCTCATTCAAGCAGGGAGACGAAGTGATTGGGGCGCTCGAAGTATCACTGAAGGAGCGGGGCAAGTCAAACCAGGCGGTACCAGGCGGTCTATGCCTGGCACGTGAAAAATGGTTGTGATGATTGCCGGCATAGCCATGATGTTGCTCCAGATATCGCGATCAGGCTGTGCGGCACTTTACGAAGTAAGCTGTTGCGTTGCACAATGCCTGCGGTTAAAAAATTCCATACGCCACAGAAACCAGTGTCTTTACAATCAATTCTACTCATAATGTCACGATGACTACGCGCCTGAAATTGCAGGGCATCAGCAAACGCTATCCTGCGGTGCTGGCCAACGACGCCATCGACTTGACGGTCGAGGCGGGCCAGATCCATGCGGTGCTGGGTGAAAACGGCGCCGGCAAATCGACGTTGATGAAAATCATCTACGGTTCCGTCAAGCCGGATGCCGGCCAGGTGTTTTGGAATGGCAAGCCAGTCCATCTCGCCAACCCGGCCGCGGCGCGCGCGCTGGGCATCGCGATGGTGTTCCAGCACTTTTCCCTGTTCGATACCTTGACCGTCACGGAAAATATCGCGCTCGGCTTGCCGGCCGATACCAGGCTCGACGTATTGGCGCGGCGTATCGCGGCGACGGCCAGCCAGTACGGCCTGGAGCTGGAGCCGCAGCGCCACGTCCACACGCTGTCGGTCGGCGAACGGCAGCGGGTCGAAATCGTGCGCGCCTTGCTGGCCAGGCCGCAATTGCTGATCCTTGACGAGCCGACATCGGTATTGACGCCTTCCGCGGTCGAGAAACTGTTCATCACCTTGCGGCAACTGGCGGCCGAGGGTTGCAGCATTTTGTATATCAGTCACAAGCTCGATGAAATCCGCGCCTTGTGCGATGTGTGCACGGTGCTACGCGGCGGCAAGAATAGCGGCGTGTGCGATCCGCGCCTGGAGTCGGCGGCCAGCCTGTCGCGCCTGATGACCGGCGCCGAACCGCCGGCCTTGAGCCATGTGCCGCAGACGCCGGGAGCGGTGATGCTGGCGGTGAAACATTTGAACTTGCCGGGCAGCCATCCCTTTGCCACCACACTGAACGATATCTGTCTTACATTGCGCGCCGGCGAGATCGTCGGCCTGGCCGGCGTGTCCGGCAATGGCCAGCAAGAGTTGCTGGCCGCGTTGTCGGGCGAAGATACCCGGGCCGCGCCCGGCGCCATCTTGCTGGGCGATAGCGCCGCCGGACATTTGCCGCCGGGCCGGCGCCGCGCGCTGGGTTTCGGTTTTGTGCCGGAAGAGCGACTGGGGCGCGGCGCCGTGCCGGACCTGACGCTGTCCGACAATATTTTGCTGACTCAACAAGATGGCGATGCGGTGCGCCATGGTTTTGTGCGCGGCAAGGCCATCGCCGGCATGGCGCAAGGCATCATCGAGCGTTTTAAGGTCAAGGCCGGCGGACCGCGTGCGCTGGCCCGCAGCCTGTCGGGCGGCAATTTGCAAAAATACCTGGTCGGCCGCGAAGTGATGCGGGCCCCCACCGTGCTGGTGGTGGCGCAGCCGACCTGGGGCGTCGATGTCGGCGCCGCCGCGCACATCCGCGCCGAATTGCTGGCCTTGCGCGCAGCCGGCTGCGCATTGTTGATTGTTTCCGAGGAACTTGATGAATTGTTCGACATGAGCGACCGCCTGCATGTGATCAGCAAGGGGCGCTTGTCGCCGTCTATCCCCAAGGCCGAGGCCAGCGTGGAACTGGTCGGACTATGGATGAGCGGACTGTGGCCCGATGCAACGGCAACGCATGCAAGGGGGACGCATGATTAAGCTGGAAGCGCGCGCCGCACCCTCGGCGCTGATGGCGTGGCTGTCGCCGCTGCTGGCGATCATGCTGACGGTGCTGTGCGGCGCCTTGTTGTTCATTGCGCTGGGCAAGGACCCGCTGGCCGGGCTGGCGGTGTTTTTCATCGAGCCGCTGCGCGGCGTGCAGGGCTGGGCCGAACTGGGCCTGAAGGTGGCGCCGCTGCTGCTGGTCTCGGTCGGGCTGGTGATCTGCTTGCGCGCCCATGTATATAACATCGGCGCCGAGGGGCAGCTGGTGCTGGGCGCGATCGCCGGCGGCGCCACCGGCCTGTACCTGGACGGCATCGGCGCATCGGGCGCGGGTCCGATGACGCTGGTATTGCTCGCGGGCATGCTGGGCGGCATGGTCTGGGCGGGCATCACGGCGTTCTTGCGCGACCGTTATCACGCCAGTGAAATCCTGGTGTCGCTGATGCTGGTGTATATCGGACAATTGCTGCTCAGCTACCTGGTGTATGGGGTACTCAAGGATCCGGACGGTTTTAATTTTCCGCAATCCAAATTATTGTCCGACGCCATGCTGCTGCCGATCGTGATCAGCGGTACGCGCTTGCACCTGGGCATAGTGCTGGCGCTGCTGGCCGCGCTGGGCGGCTGGCTGTTCCTGTCGAAAAGCGTGTCCGGCTTTCGCTTGCGGGTCGGCGGCATGGCGCCCGCCGCCGCGCGTTATGCCGGGTTTTCATCGCGCAAGGCGCTGTGGACCTCGCTGCTGGCTTGCGGCGCCTTGTCGGGCCTGGCCGGCGTGTGCGAAGTGGCCGGGCCGCTGGGGCAATTGACGCCGTCGGTGTCGCCCGGTTACGGTTTTGCCGCCATCATCGTCGCCTTCGTCGGCCGTTTGCATCCGGTCGGCGTGATTTTTTCCAGTATCGTCATGGCGCTGTTTTATATCGGCGGCGAATTGGCGCAATCGCGCCTCGGCATGCCGAGCGCCATCACCGGCGTATTCCAGGGCATCTTGCTGTTCGCCTTGCTGGGCTGCGACGTGCTGATCCAATACAAACTGCGCTGGAGGAAATAAAACATGGACTCTCTCGGCATGAATATGGCGATGACGATTGCGCCGCTGGTCGCGGCCAGCATCAATGCCGGCACGCCGCTGATGCTGGCCGCGCTGGGGCTGCTGGTCAACGAAAAATCGGGCGTCGTCAATCTCGGCGCCGAAGGCTTGATGCTGATGGCGGCCGTCACCGGTTTCGCGGTTACCGTGCACAGCGGCAGCGTGGCGCTGGGCTTCGTGGCCGGCGCCGCCGTCAGTATGCTGTTGTCGGGATTTTTTGCCTGGATGACATTGTGGCTGGGCGCCAATCAGTATGCGACCGGGCTGGCGCTGTCGCTGTTCGGCGCCGGTACCTCGACCTATATCGGCATCGATTATGTCGGCAAGAGCTTGCGCAATGGCCGTTTCGGCATCCCCTACCTGGAAGATATGCCGTTCATCGGCGCCGCCCTGTTCCGCCAGCATGCGATGGTGTACCTGTCCTTGCTGCTGTGCGCGGCGGTGGCCTGGTTCTTATACCGTAGCCGGGCCGGACTGGTGCTGCGCGCGGTCGGCGAAGCGCCGGCCTCGGCCCATGCGCTGGGCTATCCGGTGCGCCGCATCCGCCTCGGCGCGGTATTGTTCGGCGGCGCCTGCTGCGGCCTGGCCGGCGCATTCCTGTCGCTGGTGTACACGCCGCTGTGGGCCGAGGGCATGGTGGCAGGGCGCGGCTGGATCGCGCTGGCGCTGACCACCTTCGCCACCTGGCGTCCGGCGCGGGTGGCGGGCGGCGCGTATTTATTTGGCGGCATCACCATCCTGACCTTTCATGCGCAGGCGCTGGGGCTGCCTGTTGCGTCGCAACTACTGTCGATGCTGCCGTACATTGCTGCGATTTTTGTGCTGGTGCTAATATCGAGCAACGCCAATTACATCAAGCTGAACATGCCCGCATCGCTGGGCAAACACTTCAATCCGGCAGATTGATGGGTTGAAGAATGACCGATCGGCCCGTTGCATGCTCCCCGGCGGCGCGGCCGATGTTGATTGGCGGGGGCTTTACAAGGAACATCATGTTTAAAAAAATGCTGCGTTCGGCCTTGGCCGGCGCTGTGCTGCTGCCTGTCGCCGCATGGTCAGTTGCCGCCGCGCCCGCTGCTGCGCCGTTGAACATCGGCTTTGTGTATGTCAGCCCGATCGGCGACGCCGGCTGGACTTTCCAGCACGATATCGCGCGCAAGGAAGTGCAAAAGGCGCTGGGCGCCAAAGTCACGACCAGATTTGTTGAAAACGTGCCGGAAAGCGCGGACGCCGAGCGTGTCATCCGCGACCTGGCGCAGCAGGGCAGCAAGCTGATCGTCACCACGTCTTTCGGTTATATGAACCCGACGCTGAAAGTGGCGAAGCAGTTCCCGGACGTAAAATTCATTCATTTGACCGGTTATAAAACCGCGCCCAACGTGGCCACCGCGAATGCCCGTTTTTACGAAGCGCGTTATCTGGCGGGCGTGTTGGCCGGCAAGATGAGCAAGACTCATGTGGCCGGTTATGTGGCCGCCTTCCCGATCCCGGAAGTGTTGCAGGGCGTGAATGCGTTTACGCGCGGCATGCGCAGCGTCGATCCGAAGGCGGAAGTAAAAGTGGTGTGGGTGAATAGCTGGTTCGATCCGGGCAAGGAGCGCGACGCCGCCATCACGCTGTTCGGCCAGGGCGCCGACGTGGTCACCAACCACACCAATTCGACCGCGGTGGTGCAAGCGGCCGAAGAAAAAGGCAAGTACGCGATCGCCTACCATTCGGACATGAAGCAATACGGACCGAAGGCGCAACTGGCCGCCGTGACCCACAACTGGGGTGCCTATTACACCCGGCAAGCGCAGGCGGTACTGGACGGCAGCTGGAAAACCGGCAGTACCTGGGGCGGCATCAAGGATGGCTTGGTCAGGCTGGAAGACATCAGCGCCGGCGTGCCGGCCGATGTCAAGGCGCTGGTACTGGCCCGGGAAAAGGAGATCGTGGCCGGCACCCTGTCGCCGTTCGCCGCGCCGATCAGGGATAACGACGGCAAGATCCGCCTCGACAAGGGCGTATTGGGCGACGATGGCTTGAACAAGATGGATTATTTCGTCGAAGGCGTATCGGGCAAGGTCTCCGGCAAATAATTGGTAATATGTGCTACACGGGAACATTTGTTTCCGTTCCGGCCGGCGCCGGACCACCGCGCAGCGCCCAGCCAGGGCCAGTACAGGGGATAGTGTCATGGAACGATTGGAAGTTTTCAAGATCATTGCGCTGCAAGCTGGTCGTGGCGAGCTGAGCTTTCCAGCCAACGTCAAGGCGACCTTGCAGTTGCAGCAAGCGCTGGACGATCCTGATTGCCATATCGAAGCGGCGGCGCGCATGGTGATGGCCGAACCGCTGCTGTCGGCGCGTACCGTGGCCCTGGCCAATTCGGCCGCCTACAATCGTGCCGGCAATGACATCGCGAATGTGCGGGCGGCCGTGATGCGGCTCGGTTTCCGCACCTTGAAATCGATGGTGGCGTCGGTGATCGTGCGCCAGCTGGGCAACCAGGCCACCGATCCGGCGCTGCGCGCCAAGTCCGCCAGATTGTGGGAACACACGGCACACGTCGCGGCGCTGTCGCAAGTACTGGCGCGCAGGGTCACCAATGTCGATGTCGAGACCGCCATGTTCGCCGCCATCGTGCATGAGGTCGGCGGCTTTTATCTGCTGTCGCGCGCCGAGGAATTTCCGGGCTTGCTGGACGACAATACCGAAGACTGGATCGAATACGGCGAAAAGCTGATCGGCCGCGGCGTGCTGCGCCAACTGGGCGTGCCGGACCAGGTCTTACAGGCGGTCGAAGGCATGTGGCATGGCGGCGGTCCGTTTCCTCCACGCACGCTGGGCGCCACCTTGCTGCTGGCGAATGACCTGGCGCCGGTGGCGTCGCCGTTGCATCCGCCGGAAAGCGCGCGTGCGCGGCAAGCCGCCGCGATGATCGATTTCGGCATCGGCGGCAGCACCTTGCACACCATCCTCGACGATTCGGCCGAAGAGATCGAATCGCTGGCGGCCGCCCTGCTGGTGTAGTCGATGTAATAGATCAGCTCGACAGCCAGGGCCGCCGCCTGCGGCCAGCGCTACCATCAAGCCAGCGAGGATACTGCATGTCTTAATAGGTGGGATATTCGTCATTTACGTCATGGGGCGCCGGCCGTAGACTTTGTTCAGTGCAACACTTCTTACACTGAACAAGGAAATCCATCATGGCACGTTTTACACCACTGAAAACCACCACCGTCCGCACGCTGGCCCGCCTCGGCATGGCGCTGGCCGTCGCTGCGGCCTTTGCCGGCGCCGCCGCGCCTGCATCCGCCGCCGACAAGGGCAAGGTGCTGATCGTCATGTCCAGCGCCCATCAGCTCGAATTGAAGGATGGCAAGAAATACAATACGGGTTATTATCTGGACGAATTGGCGCTGCCGCTGCGCAAATTGCTCGATGCCGGCTACACGCCAGTGTTTGCCAGTCCGAACGGTACCGCGCCGTCGTATGACCAAGTTTCCCACGATAAAATGTTCTTCGAGGGTAGCGAGGAAAAACTGGCCGCCGCCGTCAAGCTGGTCAACAGCGAGCAGGGACCGCTGCATCCGAAAAAACTGTCGGCCGTGCTAGCCGAAGGCACCAAGAATTACGTCGGCATTTTTATCCCTGGCGGCCATGCACCGATGCAAGATCTGTCGCAAGACAAGGATCTCGGCAAGATCCTGCTGACCTTCCATGACACCCAGCGCCCGACCGGCATCATTTGCCACGGCCCGACCGCGCTGCTGTCGACGCTGAGCGATCCGGTCGCGTTCCGCCAGGCCCTGATCGCCGGCGACATCCAGAGCACCGGCAAGCTTGCGGCCGGCTGGCCTTACGCCGGTTACCACCTGACGGTGTTTTCATCGGCCGAAGAGAAATTCATCGAAGGACCGAAGGGGCAACTGGGCGGCTTTGTGCAATTCCACGCGGCCGATGCGCTGGCCGAGGCGGGCGCCCACGTCGAGCGGGTCGCGGCGTTTCATCCGAACGTGGTGGAAGACCGTGAAGTGGTCAGCGGCGAACAGCCGATGTCATCCGATGTGTTCGGCGATGCCTTTGTCGCCAAGCTGAATCGCTACAAGGTGCGCTGAGCGTTTGCATTTTCAGGCTGGTGCGGCAATCCGGGCATTGCGCCGCAGCACTTGCGGCGGTTGCCCGAAGGCGCGCAGGAAGGCGCGCCGCATCCGTTCCGGATCGGCGAAGCCGGTTTCGCGCGCCACCGCGTCGATCCCGAGACTGCCTTGTTCGATCATCAGCCTGGCCGCTTCCAGGCGCAGGTTTTCGATCGCCTTGGCTGGCGACTGGCCGGTCTCGGCGCGGAACGCCCGGCTGAACTGGCGCGGACTCAGGCAGGCCTGGGTGGCCAGTTCCTCGACCGACAGCGCATTGCCCAGATGACTTTCGGCATATTGCAAGGCGCTTTGAATCCGGTCCGACCTGGGGCTCAGTTCGAGCAGCACGGAATGCTGCGACTGGCCGCCCGCGCGGCGGTGATGCAGCACCAGGTTTTTCGCCACCAGCCGCGCGACATCGGCGCCCAGGTCCTTTTCCACCATGCCCAGCGCCAGGTCGATGCCGGCGCTCATGCCGGCCGAGGTCCACACCGGTCCATCGTGGATGAAGATGCGGTCTTCTTCGACCGTCACATGGGGAAACTTTTTTTGCAGGTCGCGCGCCGCATACCAATGGGTGGTGACGCGGCGGCCATCGAGCAGGCCGGCGTCGGCCAGCACCAGCGCGCCGCTGCACATCGACGCCATGCGCCGCACGGTCGGCATCGACGCGCGCAGGAAGTCGAGCAGCGCCGCGCTGCTGGGCGGCGCACCGACCGCGCCGCCGATGATCAGCGTATCGAAGCCGGCGTTTTGCAGCGACTCGGTATCGATCGTCACGCCCATCGAACTGCGCATTGTCCCGCCATGCTCCGACATCACGCGGATCTCGTAGGCCGGCTGGCCGGTGACCAGGTTGGCGAACTCGAACACCGACAGCGCGGCAAAGCTCATGAACTGGAAATTCTGCGTGGCGATGAATCCTATGCGCTGCATGTTTTGCTCCGACGGTAAACGACCAGACCCCGGTTGATGGTGTTACAAGCCGCGCTGCCGCAGGCGGTATTTGCTCCACACGATGACCATCAGCAGCGGCATTGCCGCGCCGACCAGGCACAGCGCCAGCCAGCCGCCGGCCGCGTAGCTGGCGCTGGCCAGCGCCGAACCGGCCGAGGCGCCGATGAAGCCGGCCGCGATGAACACGGTGGTGACGCGGGCGCGCGCCTCCGGCGCCAGTTTGTAGATGATCGACTGGTGCGTCACTTGCAAGCCCATCACGCCGACGTCGAGCAAGACCACGCCGACCAGCAACATCAGCAGCGATACCGCGCCAAATGCGATAAAGGCCCACGAGGCCAGCGACGCCAGCGCCAGCAGCCAGGTGGCCTGGCGTGCATAACCCCGGTCGGCCATGCGGCCGGCGGTGTTGGCGGCGAATGCGCCGGTGGCGCCGACCAGGCCGAAGAAGCCGATCTGCATTTCGCTGTAGTGGTACGGCGCGCCGCTGAGCAAAAAGGTCAGGCCGGTCCAGAACACGCTGAAGGTGCCCAGGCCCAGGCCGGCAAACAGCGCGCGCTGGCGCAGCAGCGGTTCCTGGCGGATGATGCCGGCCAGCGAGGCCATCAATTTGGCGTATTGCAGCTTGCCGCGCGGCGCTTCATCGGGCAGGATATTGCGCAGTATCGCCAGCAAGGCGGCCACCACCACGGCGGCCAGCAGATACACGGCGCGCCAGCTGCCGCTCACTTGCGCCACCACGCCGGACACTGTGCGCGCCAGCAAGATACCCAGCAATAAGCCGGTCATCACGGTGCCGACCATGCGGCCGCGGCTGTGATCCGGCGCGTACGAGGCAACCATCGCGGTGACCACCATCAGCGCGCTGGCGGTGATGCCCATCAAGATGCTGGCGATCGAAAACACGATGATGTTCTGGCTGGTCGCGGCCAGTATCAGCGCGCAAATCTTGGCAACCAGCATCCAGGTCAGTAATTTGCGGCGGTTCAGCACGTCGCTCAGCGGCACCAGGAACACAATCCCCAGCACATAGCCGATCTGGGTCGCGGTGACCAGGTAACCGGCCTGCGTCACGCCGACGCCGAACGACGCCGCCAGCAAGGAAGTGAGTGGCTGCACATAATACAAACTGGCCACCAGCACGCCGGCGGACAGGGCAAATAACAGGATGCGGGTGGAGGTCAGCAGGGCGCTGCCATCGACGTTGGGCGAGGCGGATTTCATGGGAAACTGCTTTCTTGGAACGATGCTTTTTGGATAGTTATGATAACGGCGATTCAATAATTTTGCCGGCAGGCGTATTTTTATTGCCTAAAAAATAAAAAATCCCGGTGACCGTTGCCGATGACCGGGTGCAAGGGATACCGAGGGGAAACTTAAACCAGCGACATTTCCTGATGGATTTGCGCGGTGATTTCATACGAGCGCAGGCGGTGCTGATGCTCGAAAATTTGCGAGGTGATCATCAGCTCGTCGGCGCCGGTGGTCGCGATGAAGGCGCTTAATTTTTCCTTGACGGTCGCTGGCGAGCCGATTGCCGAGCACGACAGCACCGAATCGATCATCGCACGTTCCTGCGGCCCCAGCCGTTCCAGGTAGCCGGGTACCGGCGGCGGCAGTTTCGACGGCCGGCCGGTGCGCAGGTTGACGAAAGCCTGTTGCATCGAGGTCGCGCGCAATTGCGCTTCGGCATCGGTATCGGCGGCAAACACATTAAAACCGAGCATCACATGCGGCTTGGCCAATTGTGCCGACGGCTTGAAATTGTCGCGGTAGAACGCCACTGCCTGCATCATCACTTGCGGCGCGAAATGCGACGCGAACGCGTACGGCAAGCCGAGATGGGCCGCCAGCTGCGCGCCGAACATGCTCGACCCGAGTATCCAGACCGGCACCTTGGCGCCGTTGCCGGGCACGGCCAGCACGCGCTGGCGCGGCTCGTCGGACATATAGTCCATCAATTCCAGCACGTCTTGCGGAAACTGCTCGGCGTCCGATTCCAGGTTGCGGCGCAGCGCGCGCGCGGTGCTCTGGTCGGAACCGGGCGCGCGGCCCAGGCCCAGGTCGATGCGGCCGGGATACAGCGCTTCCAGCGTGCCGAACTGTTCGGCGATTACCAGCGGCGAGTGGTTCGGCAGCATCACGCCGCCGGCGCCGACCCGTATCGTGCTGGTGCCGGCCGCGACATGGGCCATCACCACCGACGTGGCGGCGCTGGCGATGCCGGGCATGCCGTGGTGTTCCGCCAGCCAGTAGCGGTTGTAGCCCCAGCGCTCGCCGTGTTGCGCGAGATCGAGCGTGTTGCGGAACGAGGTGGCCGCATTGCCGCCTTCGGCAATCGGAGCGAGGTCGAGTATGGAAAATGGAATCATGCAACAGATATCGGGCCGGCGGCGGGAAACACAATGGTTTATTTTGTATGCCCCTGCCGCAAAAAGGGGTACCGGCCTGATCCGAGGGCGGCATGAACTTTCGGCGCGCCGGCCAGTCTTATTGTCTTTGCAGGGAATGGTATGGGATGGTGATTATGCATTGCAAGGAACTCGTCAAGCCGGATGGCCGCCAGCTGACCTTGTACAGCCGCCATGCGATCGGCCCGGTCGATTTTGTGCCGACCCCGTTCGCCCAGCCGCAAGGAGCGAATCCCCATGTGCGCTGGCATCCGCTGCGCGGCGAATGGGTGGCTTATGCTGCCTACCGGCAAGACCGCACGTATTTGCCGTCGTCATTGCAAACTTCGCAATACAATCCGCTGGCCGTCACCAGCGACCCGGCGCGGCCGACCGAGTTGCCGGCAGGCGAATACGACGTCGCCGTGTTCGACAACCGCTTTCCCGCGCTGGCTCAGGACGCCCACGATCCGCCCGCCGTGACGGTGCCGACGGCGCCGGCGTCCGGCCATTGCGAAGTGGTGGTGTACAGCCGCGACAGCGCCGCCTTCCTGGGCGGGCTGGATCTGGATCACATCAATTTGCTGCTGCAAGTATGGGCGGCGCGCACGACGCGGCTGGCGGCGCGCGGTGGCATCGCTTATGTGTTGCCGTTTGAAAATCGCGGCGCCGAAGTCGGCGTCACGCTGCATCATCCGCATGGCCAGATTTACGCCTATCCGCTGGTGCCGCCGATACCGCTGCGCATGCTGGAACAGGAGCGGGCTTTTTATGACAAGCATGGGGTGGCCTTGCTGCCCGATCTGGCGCAGCGCGAAGTCGGCTACGGCGAACGCCTGCTGTACCTGGGGCCGCACGCGCTGGCGTTCGTGCCGCCATGCGCGCGTTACCCGTATGAAGTGTGGGTCATGCCGCTGCGTCCGGTCGACAGTTTGGCCGCGCTGTCGCTGGAGCAGCGGCTGGACCTGGCGCGCGCGCTGAAAACCGTGCTGCTGAAATATGAAGGGCTGTGGCAACGTCCGTTTCCTTATCTGATGGCGTGGTTCCAGGCGCCGACCGATGGCCAGCCGCATCCGGAAACCCAGCTGCATGCCGAGTTTTATCCGCCATACCGCAGCCGCGAGCGCCTGAAATACCTGGCCGGGACAGAGTTGGCGGCAGGCATGTTTGTGATGGATGCATTGCCGGAACAGACGGCGCAAGAATTGCGGCAAGTCGCAGTGGAACTGGAGGCGCCATGAGCCGGCTCGCGACACAGGAAATCCGCCACAAGCTGGCCCGCATGCGCGGCTGGCTGGAGCAGTATGGCGCCGGCGCGGTGCGCTTGCGCGGCGCCGGCTGGTTCGCCTGGGCCACGGCGGGCGCCTCGAACACGGTGATGCTGAGCGCGGACGCGGGCGTGGCCGAAGTGCTGGTCACGCCGGACGCGGCCTATATCCTGACCGATGACGCCGAGGCGGCCCGCTTGCGCGATGAAGAGGTGGCGGGCGAATGGACCTGGCAACTGGCGCCATGGGCGCAGCATGAATTGCGCGAACATTTTGTGCACCACGCGGCGGCCGGCAAGCCGGTCTTGAGCGATTGCCCGGCCGTGTGCCATCTCGCGGCGGGCGCCGAACAAGGCTTGCCGGTGGCGGCGCGCGAAGAACGGCTGGTATTGCTGGCGTCCGAACAGGAACGCTACCGCCAGGTCGGACGGCTGGCGGCCGCGGCGATCGGCGAAACCTTGCGCGCCGCGCGGCCCGGCTGGACCGAGTATGAGCTGGCCGGCGCCGCCGCGCATGCGCTATGGTCGCGCGGCTTGCAGCCGGTGCTGGTGCTGGCCGCCGGCGCCGCGCGGCTGCCGCGTTATGCCCATCCGCTGCCCGGCATCGCGCCGCTTGGGCGGCGCGCGATGCTGGTGCTGTGCGCGCGCCGTTTCGGCTTGCACGCCAGCCTGAGCCGTTTGGTGCGCTTCCGCCAGGCCGGCCACGCGGCGCATGACGACGAGTCGGAGCAGGTGCGGGTACAGGATGAAATCCGCGTCATGGCGATCGAAGCCGTGGCGCTGGACGCCTGCGAAGCGGGCCGGCCCTTGTCGATGGTGTATCACGCACTCGACAGCGCCTATGCGTATGCCGGCCAGCCCGATGCGATTCACGCCCATCAGCAGGGCGGCCTGACCGGCTACCGGGCGCGCGACTTGCCGGCCACCGCGCATACCGAGATCGGATTGAAAAGCGGCATGGCGCTGGCCGTCAATCCGAGCCTGGCCGGCATCCGCATCGAAGACACGTTTTTGCTGCACGACGATCAGCTGGAAAACCTGACCTTCGATGCGCGCTGGCCGTCGGTGCAGGTGGCGGGACGCAGCCGGCCCTTATGCCTGGAGTTGCCATGATTGCGCTGGAAGATTATTTCGCCGGCCCGCCGGCAGTGCTGGCCTCTGCGCCGGGACGCATCAATTTGCTGGGTGAACACACCGACTATAACGATGGCTTCATGCTGCCGACCGCCACTCCGCAACGCACCGAAGTGGCGCTGTCGATTGCCAGTGACGACCATCATCAATTCTATTCGGCAACGCTGGACCAGACAGTGCGCTTTGTGCGCCACGCCGCCGCGCCGCCAGGTTTCGGCCGTTATGTCGAAGGTTGCATACGCGTGCTGGAATTGCGCGCCTTCAGCGTGCCGCCGTTGCGCGTCTATATCCGCTCCGACGTACCGGCCGGGGTCGGCCTGTCGAGCAGCGCGGCGCTGGAAATCGCCACCTTGCGCGCGCTGCGCACGCTGCTCTCCTTGCCGCTCGACGATGTGGCGCTGGCGCTGATCGGCCAGCAAGCCGAGATCCGTTATGCGCAAGTCAATTGTGGCGTGATGGACCAGATGGCGTCCAGCCTGGCCGACAGCGGCCATATGTTGCTGCTCGATGCGCGCAGCCTGCAACATGAATTGCTGCCTTTGCCGGCGGGCAGTGCGCTGGTGGTCATCGATAGCGGCGTGGTGCGCCACCTGGCCGGCAGCGACTATAACCTGCGCCGCCGCGAATGCGAGGAGGCGGCACGGCGGCTCGGCGTGCCGGCCCTGCGCGACATCAATGACATGGCGCTGGTGGAAAACTTACCGCTGCCCTTGCGTAAGCGGGCACGCCACGTGGTCAGCGAAAACCTGCGCGTGCTGCGCGCATTTACGCAGGCTGGCGCGGAAAGTTTCGGCCGCCTGATGAGCTTGTCGCACGCCAGCCTGCGCGACGATTTCGAAGTGTCGATACCCGAGCTCGATGAATTGACCACCTTGCTGCGCGGACACGCCGATGTGTATGGCGCGCGCCTGACCGGCGCCGGTTTCGGCGGCGCCTGCGTGGCGCTGTGCCGGAGCGGCAGCGAACAGGCCATCGGCAGCGAAGTGGTGCGGCGCTTTAATACGATAGGCGCGCGCCGCGCGCGACTGCTGATACCGCTGCAGCCGGTACACTGATTTGACCATTTCCTGCGTGCGGTCGAAGCAGCCGAACCGCCCTTGGCATACAGGTCGGCACGATTGCTGGCCACTGTTGGCCACCATGCTCACATAAAACGGTCCTGTTTGCGTAACTTCAAGCTATTCGCAGTCCGCTTGAACCGGACTGGCCCGCCTGACTCCAATGGATAAGTGCCGCCATTTATTCATGAGGAGCCAATGCCCGATTTTGCCTATCCCCGTCCGCAACTGGTGCGCGAGCAATGGTTGTCGCTGAATGGCCGCTGGGATTTCGCTTTCGACGATGGCGCCTACGTCAGCGTGCCGGAACGGCCGGTGCCGTTTCCCGCTACCTGGACCCATGCGATCCTGGTGCCGTTCCCGCCGGAATCGCAAGCGAGCGGCGTTGGCGACCGCGGTTTCCACAAGGCGTGCTGGTATCGCCGCGAGTTCGATGCGCAGGCCGGCGGCGGGCGGGTTCTGCTGCATTTCGGCGCGGTCGATTATTCCGCCAAGGTGTGGGTCAACGGCCAGCTGGTGGCCGAGCACGAAGGCGGGCATACGCCGTTCTGGAGCGACATCAGCGCCGTGCTCAACAGCGACGGACGGCAAACCGTCATCGTCTACGCCGAAGACGATCCGCACGACCTGGCCAAGCCGCGCGGCAAGCAGGATTGGCAGTTGCAACCGCATTCGATCTGGTATCCGCGCACCACCGGCATCTGGCAAACCGTGTGGCTGGAAAATGTCGCCTCGACCTATATCCAGAAGCTGCGCTGGACGCCCTTGTTCGAGGGATATGAAATTGCCTGCGAGGTATTTGCCGCCGGCGATATCGCGCATGACCTGAGCGTCGAAGTGCGTATCTGGCATGGCGACACCTTGCTGGCCGACGACCGCTATGCGATGCTGGACCATGAGGCGAACCGCAAGATCGCCTTGTCGGATCCCGGCATCGACGATACCCGCAACGAGTTGCTATGGAGTCCGGAACGTCCGACCTTGCTCGATGCGGTGCTGACCTTGCGCCATGGCGACAAGGTGCTCGATACGGTGTCGTCGTACACCGCGATGCGTTCGGTGGCGATCAATCGCGACCGCTTCATGCTCAATGGCCGGCCGTATCCGTTGCGGCTGGTGCTGGACCAGGGGTATTGGCCCGACACCTTGCTGACCGCGCCGTCCGACGACGCGCTGCGCACCGATGTCGAACTGGCCAAGGCGATGGGTTTTAACGGCGTGCGCAAGCACCAGAAAATCGAAAACCCGCGCTATCTGTACTGGGCCGACAAACTGGGCTTGCTGGTGTGGGAAGAAATGCCGTCGGCCTACCGTTTTTCCAGCAAGGCGATCACCCGCATGGTGCGCGAATGGACCGAGGCGATCGAGCGCGACTACAGCCACCCGTGCGTGCTGGTGTGGGTGCCGTTCAACGAATCGTGGGGCGTGCCGAATTTGACGGCGATCCAGGCCCACCGCAACGCGGTCGAGGCGCTTTACCATTTGACGCACACGCTCGATTCGACCCGGCCGGTGATCGGCAACGATGGCTGGGAAGCATCGGCCACCGACATTCTCGGCATCCATGATTACGATTGCGATCCGGAACGATTGCAAGCCCGTTACGCGATCACCGAAGGTTCGCGCAACATCCTGTTCGACCAGCGCCGTCCCGGCGGGCGCATCCTGACGCTGGACGGTTTTCCGCATCGCGGCCAGCCCATCGTGCTGACCGAATTCGGCGGCATCGCGTTCAGCAGCAACGATGACGCGAATGCTGACCGGACCTGGGGCTATTCGCGGGTCGGCAGCGAGGCGGCCTTCCTCGACTTGTATCGCCGCTTGCTGGCGGTGGTCAATACGGCGCAATTATTCAGCGGCTTTTGCTACACCCAGTTTGCCGACACTTTCCAGGAAGCGAACGGTTTGTTGATGGCCGACCGAACGCCGAAAGTCGCGCTGGAATTGATCAGCGCGGCGACCCGCAATATCCGCAGCGACTGAGGTGGAAACTGCACTGGCCTCAGCAATTTCTTCACGAATGTTCACGCAGTTTTACGATGAGGAATACGTCATGCGACATCCTGTTGCAGGAGGAGTAGCCTATGGCTGACGACGATAACGCGGCCGCGCCTTTTCTGTCGTACTGGCAAGCCGGATACGAAGGCGCCGACCATGTCACCCATGCGGGATTGGCGCTGGACATGAACCGGACCACCGGCCACCTGGACCGTGTGGCCGAAGATTATGCGCTGCTGCATCAGTTCGGCATCCGCACGGTGCGCGAAAGCATAGGCTGGCGGCTGGCCGAGCGTGACGGCCGTTTCGATTTTTCGTCGTTGCGGCAGCGCGCGAGCATCGCCCGCGACCTGGGGCTGCAAATCTGCTGGACCTTTTGCCACTATGGCTGGCCGGATGACGTAGACCTGTTCTCGCCACAATTCGCGCCCCGCTTCGCGCGCTTTTGCCGCGCCGCCGCCGAGTACCTGGCGCCGTTTTCCGGCGCGGCGCCGATCTATTCGCCGATCAATGAAATCTCGTTCACCAGTTGGGGTTTGTCGGTGCATATGTTTCGCTGCCTGAACATGGATCACGAGCATCCCGGCCATCACGGCAAGCGGCAACTGGTGCGCGCCACCATTGCCGGCTGCGACGCGATCTGGCAAGTCCATCCACAAGCGCGCATCTTGCAATGCGACCCGCTGATCCATGTCATCGCGCCGCCGGATAATCCAGCCTGGGATAACAGCGCCCACGTGTGGCGCGAAGCGCAATTCGAAGCGTGGGACATGCTGTGCGGCCGCATCGAGCCGGAACTGGGCGGGGCGGAGCGCTATCTGGACTTGATCGGCCTGAACTATTACCACAGCAACCAATGGGAAAGCGGCAGCAATCTGCGCCTGTGGTGGCACTTGGGCGATGCGCGCCGGTTGCCGCTGCATGTGTTGCAGAAGGAAGTGTTCGAGCGTTATCAGCGGCCGCTGCTGCTGGCCGAAACCAGCCATGTCGGCAGCGGGCGCGGTGTGTGGATACGCGAAATGGCGGAGCAGGCGGCGCTGGCGATGCAGCACGGCACCGACTTGCGCGGCATCTGCATTTATCCGGTGATCGACCGGCCGGATTGGGAAGATCCGAATTTCTGGCATCACAGCGGTTTGTGGGATGTCGGTCTGGGCGCGCCGGATGGATTGCAGCGCAATTTGTCCGCGCCGTATGCGATGGGATTGCGCCAGGCACAAAGCCTGACGGCCCATCTTTGTTCACTGTATGCGCCATCGGGGCGGGGAGGAGCTGGCATGAGGACGATTATTGTTTTCTCGCATCTACGCTGGAATTTTGTCTACCAAAGGCCGCAGCAATTGCTGTCGCGGCTGGCGCAGTTTTATCATGTGGTGTTTGTCGAGGAACCGCTGTTCGACGAGGGGCCGGCGCGGCTGGAATTATCGACCCCGGCGCCGAATGTGACGGTATGCCTGCCGCGCACGCCGGTGCAGGCGGCCGGTTTCCATGACGACCAGTTGGCGGCGCTGCAACCGTTGTTGCTGCAGATAACGCCGGCACTGGATCCGATCGTCTGGTTTTATACGCCGATGGCGCTGCCGCTGCTGCCAGGCTTGCATGCCGGTCTGGTGGTCTACGATTGCATGGATGAATTATCGGCATTCAAGAATGCGCCGAAACAGGTGTTGCAGCGCGAGACGGCCTTGCTGGCCCGCGCCGACCTGGTGTTTGCCGGCGGCCCCAGTTTGTATGAAGCAAAGCGCACACGTCATACCAATGCGCATTGTTTTTCGAGCAGCGTCGACGTGGTGCATTTCGAGCAGGCGCTGGACCGCAACAACCATCATCCGGCGCAACAGGATATCGGCCGCCCGCGGCTCGGTTATTACGGCGTCATCGACGAGCGCTTCGATGCGTCGCTGATCGCGGCGCTGGCCGATGCCCATTCACACTGGCAAATCGTGGTGGTCGGGCCGGTGCTGAAAATCGATCCGGCCAGTTTGCCGCAGCGCCAGAACATCCATTACCTGGGGCAGCAGCCATACCAGTCCCTGCCGCATTTCCTGGCTGGCTGGGATGTCTGTCTGTTGCCGTTTGCCAGGAACGATGCGACCCGTTTCATCAGCCCGACCAAGGTGCTGGAATACATGGCTGCGCAATTGCCGATCGTCAGCACCTCGATTGCCGACGTGGCCGCGCCGTATGGCCATATCGTGCGTATCGCCGACGAGGCCGCCGACTTTGTGCGCGCCTGCGAAGAGGCGCTGGCCATGACGCCGCCACAGCGCGCGGCGATGGTCGCCGATATGGCGCTGGTGCTGGCCGCCACTTCCTGGGACCGGACGGCGCGCCAAATGCACGCGCTGCTGGAAGCGACCGACCCGGCGCAGCCGCTGCTGATCGAGCCTGCCGATAGCCTGGCGCCGAATGATACGGCGGCGCTTGATACGCCGGCCAACGTCAATCCGCTGCGCTCGCAGGCAGCCATGTTACCGGTGCAATGTGCAATCATCGGCGCCGGCCCGACCGGCTTGAGCGCCGCCTATCATCTGGGCGCGGATACCTTGCTGCTGGAAAAAAATGCGACCGTCGGCGGCTGGTGCCGCTCGGTGCGCGACCAGGGTTTTACCTTCGATTACGCCGGCCACATCATGTTTTCCAACGATGCGTATGTGCTCAATTTATACCGCGTATTGCTGGGTGCGAACATCCATTGGCAAAACCGCGAAGCCTGGGTCTACAGCAAGCAGGTGTACACCCGCTATCCTTTCCAGGGCGCCTTGTTCGGCTTGCCTCCGGCCGTCATCAAGGAATGCATCGTTGGCGCCATGCAAGCACGTTATGGACACGCCGCGCCGGCAGCCAATCAGGCCAGCGCATGTGTTACCCCGGTCGAGGATTGCTGCGCCGACGGCACTGCCGGCATCGCCAATGGCGCCGCTGGTGGCGGTATTGGCAGCATTGCACCGTTGAAGCGGGACGCCGCCAATTTCGAGGAATTCATTTACCAGGTGTGGGGCGCCGGCATCGCCAAGCATTTCGCGATTCCATACAACAAGAAATTATGGACCGTGCCGTTGAGCGACATGGAAACGTCGTGGCTGGGCGGACGCGTGCCCTTGCCGGACCTGGAAGAAATCATCGATGGCGCGTTGCAGCCGGTGGCGCGGCCGATGGGGCCGAATGCGCGCTTTGCTTATCCTTTGCAAGGCGGTTTCCAGTCCTTGATGAATGGCTTCTTGCCGCACATCAAGGGCCAGCTGGAAGTCAACGCCGACGTGGTGCAATTGCTGCCCGACCAGCATGTGCTGGCGCTGGCCGATGGCCGCCGTTTTCGCTACCAGCATTTGATCAGCACCATGCCGCTGCCGGAATTGATACGGCTGATCGGCGAGCAGGCGCCGCTTGACGTGCGGCTGGCCGCGCGCGGCTTGCGGCATGTGTCGGTGCGCTGTGTGAACCTGGGCATCGGCCGTGAAGATGTGACGGAAAAACATTGGGTGTATTACCCCGAACAGACTATTTTCCACCGTATTTTCGTGCAGGGAAATGCCAGCCCCGATTGCAATCCGCCCGGCGGTTTTGGCTTGACGTGCGAAATTTCATATTCGCCGACCAAGCCGCTGCCGTTGACCGGCCAGGCGCTGATCGACCGTTGTGTCGCCGATTGCATCGAAGTCGGCATGTTGCGGCCCGATGACGTGGTGCTGACGGCGAACCAGGTCGACATGCCGTATGCCTACGTCTTGTACGACCATGCGCGCGCGTCCAATGTCGCCTTGGTGAAGGCATGGCTGGCGAGACACGACATCACGCTGGCCGGACGTTATAGCGAGTGGGAATATTACAACTCGGACCACGCCTTTATCGCCGGCAAGAAAGCGGCGCAAGCGGTGATGGCGCAAGTGGCGGGCGTATCGAGAAATGCGGTGGCTGAATAAGGGAAAAAAGTAGCGGACCCCGGTCATGGACCTGGGCCCGCTATGGATGGTGTACAGAATTAATAGCGTTGCAGCGCGCCGTTCGACAAGCGTACCCGGTCACCGATCTGATAGCTTGGTTGTGTTTCCTGGTAGACCGAACGGCTGCTGCCGTCGTCCAGGCGCACGTTGATGCGGTACACCATGTCGTTGGCCGAACCGGTGGAACCCGAAGTGCCGGACGTTCCCGATTGCGTGGCGCCCGAACTGGACGTCATGTCGCCGGCCTGCGAACGGGGCACGTTATCGATGGTCGCCACCACGCCATACATGGTCGACGCCGACGATAGACCGGTGTCGGTGGCCGAGCTGGTGCTGGCAGTGGGATTGGCCATGCTGCTGGCGCCAGTTGTTGAACTTGTGCCGCCAGTCATGCTGTCGCCGGAATTGGCGCTGCTGGTGCCGCTGCTGGTGCCGCTACGGTTGGCCGTGGCCGCCGCCACGGCGCCGGAGCCGGGACCGGCGCTGGCGTCATAACGCTCGCCCTGGTCGTTCATCGTGCTGCCGCTGGTGCTGGTAGTGCTGCGACTGTTAAAGCCCATATCGCTGCAAGCGCCAAGCGCTAGACACATCAAACCTGCCGCTACCGTATACTTTTTCGCTTTCATTATGTTCTCCTGATTTGAATTTGTCCGGGCGTCTATTACTCATGTAAGAGTGCGCCTGGCGCTGTAGGTTCGCTCTATTGTTATTTTGAATTGAGCTTTATCAAGAGTGCGGTAAGGCGGGTTTGGTATAAACACTTGCTTGCTGTTCGTTATCAAATGGCGCTTGCTTGGTCCTTGATGCGCATCAGCAGCGGCATGGCAAAGCGGCGTACTATTTTGATTTTTGGATATTTCCGGGAAGAAAAATGCTGATAAAAACAAGTGAAAACATGATAGCCCAGATCATTGCCGACACCGTTATTTCGCCGGCCGGCCCACGCGAACAGCATATCTTGTCGCAAACCCTGCATGGCCTGGTCAGGTTGGCCAAGAGTGAACAAATGCTGGCGATCAAGATGGATGTGGAGCGGGCGGCCGGCATATCCGGCGCCGCTGCCGGACGGCGCCACAGCAAGTCGATCTTGCGCAAGATCGGCGCCGATTGCGACGCCCGCCAGGGACAATTCCTGTTCGACCGGGAAGACCGGCCCGGACAGGAATAGCAGGCCTGGATTGCCTGGGGTTTATTCCTTGACCAGGCGTTGCGCTTTCGGCCACACGAGCCACAATAACAGCGACATCAGAATTGCGGCATTGCAATCGACCAGCCAGTCCGATACCGCGCCACGGCGGTACGGCAGGAAACTTTGTATGTATTCATCGAGCGCGCCCATCAGCGCGACGGTGACGATCGATGTCGCGGCGCGGCGCGGCAGCGATCCCGGCGTGCCGCTGAACAGCAGGTAGGCAATGATGGCGTAGGCCAGCGTATGCAGCACGATGCCGGACGCATAGTCGCCGATATCCTTGCGCGCGCCCGGTATCGAACCGATGATCACAATCAGCAGGTACAGGATGAACGCGCACAGGTAGCGCTGTTTTTGATAGCGGGATGAAAACAGCAGGGCGGTCAGGGTGGTCGACATGGATCAGTAATCAATGAAAATAATTGTAACCTTACCATATCGAAATCGGCACTTTGGATAATACGCGCTACCTATCAGTTTATTGATTAAGCGCGCCTAACAAAACATCCAGGGCGGCGTTACATGGCCTTGTCGTACATTCGTACGGTCTACGGCAATGCGCCTTGCCCTGAACGTTTTGTTAGACTCTCTTGTCGGGCAAAAAAAAGCCCGCTGGTGAAAGCGGGCTGAAAACCCAAAATTGAGGGTTCAAGAGTTGATCTGCAGCGGCTGCCTCGCGCGGACGCAGCCAGGAATTCGGAGTGGTGTGCAAATACTGGCCAGCACACCGGTCCGCGGTCACGCATATCGGTTGCGTGTACTGCAGATGAAGCAAGTATAGGGCGTGCTCATGACAGGCCTATGACACGGCGCAGCATTTTTGAATGTTTTTGCAAAAAGATGATGACTGGGACGAGAAATGCGCTGTAGCGAAGTGACAGGAAAAAAAATAGCCCGCTGGTGAAAGCGGGCTTAAAACTATTTTCTTGGAGGAGAATAGTGGAGACAGGTCTATTATGCTGCGTTGCGGAATATGTGTCTAATGGTATTTTCAGATATCGATCATACATTTTTAATATATCTGGCGTGCTGCATCGATGTCATCAGTCCTTCACCGGCACCGTGTAGTTCAAGGCCATGCGGCCGCCATCCACGTACAGCGTCTGGCCGGTCAGGTAGCTGGCGTCGTCGCTGGCCAGGAAGGCGGCGATCGACGCCACTTCTTCCGGCTCGCCGCAACGCCCCAGCGGGGTGCGCGACAAGATGGTGTGGCGCGCCTCCGGGCTGCCCAGCACGGCTTTCCTGGCCAGTTCGGTCAGGATGGTGCCGGGACCGATGCCGTTGACGCGCACGCCGTATGGCGCCAGGTTCAGCGCCATGACCTTGGTCAGCTGGTTGATGGCGCCCTTGGACACCACGTACGGCACCTGGTCGGGGATCGCCAGTTCGGCGTTGACGCTCGACATATTGATGATGCAGCCGCTTTGCCGCTTGACCATTTCGCGCGCCACCGCCTGGCCGCACAGGAACATCGATTTCAGGTTGATGCGCAGTACGCGGTCGAAATCGTCTTCCGTCAGATCGAGGAAATCGGCCTTGTGCGTCACGCCGGCATTGTTGACCAGGATATCGATGCGGCCGAATACCAGCAGCGTTGCGGCCAGCAAGGCGTCGACGTCGGCTTTCTGGCTGACGTCGGCGGCGAAAAAGCGCGCCTTGTCGCCCAGCGCCGCGGCGGCGTCCGCGCCTTCCTGCTTGATATCGACCAGCATCACGCTGGCGCCTTCCTGGATCAGGCGTTGTGCGCAAGCAAAGCCGATGCCTTGGGTGGCGCCGGTGACGATGGCGATCTTGTTGGATAATTTCATGCTAGTGCTTCCAGGGTGATGGGATGGCGCCAATGTTAACCCCGCTGCTGGTCACAGTACGATAGGCTGGTTCGGCAGTTGGTTCGGGCGCGGCCCGTTGGAGGGGAAATGCAGGCGCAGCAAATCGTTCAGCGCATCGATGGCTTTCAAGGTGCTGGCGTGATACTCGTCGCTGGCATACCCCTGGGTCATGGTGCGGCAAATGGCTTGCCACTGCTGCGCCGGGATACGGCGTCCGACATGGCGGTCGGCGACGATATCGACCTGGTGCTCGGCCAGGTTGATATAAATCAGCACGCCGCAATTCTCCTCGGTATCCCACACGCCATATTGGGCAAACAGCTGGCGCGCGCGCTCGCGGTTGCTCAAGCCCTGGAAGGCTTCGCGCAGGCCCAGCGAATGTTCCAGGATCAGCCGCAGTTCCGCGCGGTGCAATTGTTCGCCGTCGCTGATGGCGCGTTCGATCGCCGCCAGCGTGGTGTCGGGAAAAGCCTTGCGTCCGGCCGACGCCGTGGCCAGCCAGTGTTTCAGGGCGCGCCCGAGGCGCTGGCCGAATGACAGCGCAACAGTCATCACCAATCCCCCGAGGCGCCGCCGCCGTCGAAACTGCCGCCGCCGCCCGAGAAACCGCCGCCGCCGATTCCACCGCCGCCCGCATTGTTACCCCAGCCATGGCTCAGCGCGCTGCCCAGCAAGACGCCGCTGGCCCCACTGCTCCAGTTGCCGTGATTTAAGCGGCGCGGGCCGCCGCGCGAACGCAACACGGCCAGCATGATCAGGAAACCGAAGAACAGCAGCGGCAGCCAGGAACCGATGCTGATCTCGCCGGCCGCCGCCGCTGGCTGCCCGGCGGCGGGCAAGGCTTCCTGGTTCAGCAGCGCCTCGATCGCGGCGATACCGGCCGCCAGTCCGGCGTAATAATCATTTTGCTTGAAATGGGGCGCGATCACGTCTTGCAGCACCCGTTTCGACTGGGCGTCGGTCAGCACGCCTTGCACGCCGCGTCCGGCTTCGATGCGCAAGCGGCGCAACGCCGGCGGATTGTCTTTCGCCACCAGCAACAGCACGCCGTCGTCGACGCCCTTGCGGCCCAGTTGCCACGCATCCGTCACGCGGATGCTGTATTGCTCGATGGCTTCCGGCGCCGTGCTGGACACCAGCAGCACGGCGATCTGGCTGCCGCTGCGGGCTTGGTAGTCGGCCAGCACATGGTCCAGCGCGGCTTTTTGCCCGCTATCGAGCAAGCCGGCGCTGTCGGTCACGCGCGCCGCCTTGGGCGGCACCGGCACCAGGCCATCGGCCGCCCAGGCGCTATGGCATAGCAAAAGCGCGCAGCAGAGGCTGGCGAGCGAGCGCGTGGCGAGCAAGCGCGGCGCGTTCATGGCTTATTTGCCAAAATTGACGGCCGGCGCGGTCGAGATCGCCTTTTCATTTTCGACCATGAACGAGGGCTTGACTGCATAACCGAACACCATCGCGGTCAGGTTGTTCGGAAAGCGGCGCGCATGGACGTTGTAATCCTGCACCGCCGCGATATAGCGCTGGCGCGCCACGGTGATGCGGTTTTCCGTGCCTTCCAGTTGCGACTGCAAGTCGCGGAAGCTGGTATCGGCCTTCAAGTCCGGATATTTTTCGGAGACCACCATCAGGCGCGACAGCGCGGACGACAATTCCCCTTGCACCTGCTGGAATTTCTGGAACGCTGCCGGGTTGTTCAGCACTTCCGGCGTGATCTGGAAACTGGTGGCGGCGGCGCGCGCCCGGGTCACCGATTCCAGCGTATCCTTTTCATGGCTGGCGTAGCCCTTGACGGTATTGACCAGGTTCGGGATCAGGTCGGCGCGACGCTGGTACTGGTTGACGACTTCGCCCCAGGCGGCCTTGGTGGCTTCATCCTTGCTCTGGAATTCATTGTAGCCGCAAGCAGACAGGATACCGGCCAGCAAACTCATGGCCAATATCAAACGCATCCAGTGGCTGATTTTTTGGGTAAGGGTAGGCATGATTTTTCCCATAAAAAAGATAACTGCGCATGACTGTGTCATTGCATTAAATATACCTGAATCCGCGTGGAATGCCGGTTTTGTAGCGTGCGCGGTGCATCGGCGTGGCGTCGCGGCGCTGTTCCCGGGGACGGGCGGCGCGGTACAATACGGGGTTTGCAACTGAATAGATAAAAGGCGCGCCGTGAATTTCATCAATAAATTATCCGCCGCGTGGACGGCCAACAACTCCCTGCTGTGCGTCGGACTGGACCCGGACCTGGCCAAGCTGCCACGGGATTTGCAAGGCCAGCCGGATGGGATTTTCACTTTTTGCAGCAGGATCATCGATGCGACCGCCGACCTGGTGTGCGCCTTCAAGCCGCAAATCGCCTATTTCGGCGCCTTGGCCGCGGAAGACCAGCTGGAAAAGATTTGCCGTTATGTGCGTGATAACTATCCGCACATTCCATTGATCCTCGACGCCAAGCGCGGCGACATCGGCGCCACCGCGACGCAATATGCGCGCGAAGCGTTCGAGCGCTACGGCGCCGATGCCGTCACCGTCAACCCGTACATGGGCGAGGATTCGATCGATCCCTACCTGGCATGGCAAGACCGCGGCGTCATCATCCTGTGCCGCACGTCGAATCCAGGCGGTTCCGACCTGCAATTCCTGAATGCCGGCGGCGTGCCGCTGTACCAGCATGTGGCGCGCCTGGTGGCCGATAAATGGAACAAGAACGGGCAATGCGCGCTGGTGGTCGGCGCAACGTTCCCGGAAGAGCTGGCGCAAGTGCGGGCGATTGTCGGCGACATGCCTTTATTGGTGCCTGGCATCGGCGCGCAGGGCGGCGACATTGCCGCCACCGTCGGCGCCGGCCAGACGGCGAACGGCATGGGCATGATGATCAGCTCGTCGCGCGCGATCATTTACGCCCAGCCGCAAGCGGATGAGGATTTCGCCGACGCCGCGCGCCGCGTGGCCATTGACACGCGCGACGCCATCAACCGGCATCGGGCGAGCTGACTGGCCGCTGACTAGTTGCGCTGCGGGGCGACTATTTCTGCGTAGTCATACAGGGCGCCGAGAATTTCCTCGCCGCGCTCGTCGGCGGTTTCCGACAATTGGTCGATTTCGCTGAACAGCAGCTCGATGGTGCGTGCGCCAGCTGCGCCATCGAACAGCCGCGCCGCGCGGTGCCGCTCCCAATGCGCCGCTTCGCCTTCGCCCAGGGTGTCAGGGAAATTGCGCGCGCGGTAGCGGAACAGCAATTCCTGCAAGCGCTCGTCGGCAAACGATGGCCGCGCGCTGGCCAGCCTGGCTGGGGTTTCCTTGCGCAACGATTCCAGCAAGCGGCGGTCGTCGTTGCTGATAAAGCCGCCATACAAATCTTCATCGACGTCGACCAGTTCATCGCTGCCGGGACGCCTGAACACATCCGCCCAGATGGCCGACATGTCCGGTGCGCCGGCGGCGATGCGCGCGTGGGCCTGGCCGGCGGCGATATCGATGCCCCAGCGCTCGGCCAGCGCCGGCGACAAGGTTTTCAGGTTGCCGACCAACATGGGCGACTTGTTTAAATGCACACTTTTGACCGGCAAACGGGTCATGCCTTCTGGCAAATCTTCCTTGCGGGTAAACATGCGGGTGCGGATGGTGTCGGCGTCCAGGCCGAACAGTTCGCTCGGGTCGGCGCTGCAATCCCATACCAGCACTTCATTCTTGTTGGTTGGATGGGTGGCCAGCGGCCAGACCAGCGCCATGCAGCCGCGCTCGGCAGGAAACATGCCGGAGACGTGCAGGAAGGGCTGGCGTTGCGCCGGCGCCAGATGCATGCCCATCTCGTTCGCGACCCGGTCTTTTTTGTGCAGCGCCAGGCAGAAATCGAACAGTTTCGGCTGTTTCTGGCGGATCAGACGGGCCAGCGCGATGGTTGCGCGCACGTCGGACAAGGCGTCATGCGCCGCTTCATGGGCCAGGCCGTTAGCGGCGCTCAAGTGTTCCAGGCGAAAACTCGGACGACCGTCTTCGCGTGTCGGCCATTCGATGCCTTCCGGGCGCAGCGCATACGTCATGCGCACCACGTCGAGCAAGTCCCAGCGGCCGCACTGATGTTGCCATTCGCGCGCATACGGATCGATCAGGTTGCGCCAGAACAAGAACCGCGTGACTTCATCGTCGAAACGGATGGTGTTGTAGCCGACGCCGATGGTGCCGGGCTGGGAAAACGCTTGCTCGATGGTGGCCGCGAACTGGTGTTCCGGCACGCCTAATTCCAGGCATTGTTGCGGTGTAATGCCGGTGATCAGACAAGATTGCGGGTCTGGCAAGAAATCGTTGGCCGGCTGGCAATACAGCATGATCGGATCGCCGATTTCATTCAGTTCGGCATCGGTGCGGATCGCCGCAAACTGCGCCGGACGGTCGCGGCGCGGCTGGACGCCGAAAGTTTCGTAATCGTGCCAAAGAAAAGTGTGAGTAGTCATGGTGGTTCGCTAAAAAATTCGTGGCTTTAGTTTTTGGATTGTGTGCCGATACATCATGAGAGGAGTTGTCTTCATGCTGCTCCTATCTTCACACAAATTTCGATCAAGGAGGGCTATCATGGCAATTCCTATCTCTGGCAGCAGTGTCAGCAGCAATGTCGGCAACGCGGCCAGCAACAGTCCAGTCGCCGGCAAGGCGGCCGACACGGCCAGGACGCAAGATGCGGCCACGGCCGACATGTCGCCGGCCAGCAAAGCCAAGCTGCAATTGAATGCCTCGATCTTGCAATCGTCGTTGTCGGTATCGATCGCTGCGGAAAACGAACCGCTGTCGCTGCTGTATAAAACGGCGATCACCAACATCAATGAATCGCTGAAAGCCCAATTCGGCGACGATGCGATTCAAAATGCCGCGTCCCAGGATAATAGTCCGGAAGGCACGGCGAGCCGCATTGTATCCTTGTCGACCGGATTTTTCGAAGCTTTCAAGAAGCAGAATCCCGGCGACGATGACGACGCGACCTTGCAAAAGTTCATGGATACCATCAAGGGCGGCTTTGAAAAAGGTTTTAATGAAGCGAAAGATATCTTGAAGGGCTTGAATGTATTGAATGGCGCTATCGCCAGCAATATCGACAAGACTTATGAACTGGTGCAAAAAGGCTATGCCGACTTCCAGGCCGCCCATGGCAAAAAAGCGGACGCCGCCGAGAAGGCTGCGTAGCCCTGCGTCAAACGGGACATGTCAAAGAGAAATGGTATTGCGCCCGGCAGCCTTGGCGCGGTACAGCGCGGCATCGGCGGCGGCGATCAGGCTGTGTTCGTCCTGTCCCTCGTGCAGCGTGGCGATGCCGAAGGAACCGGTGATATGCGGCAAGGGGCAGCGCATATCGCTGAAAATCACCGATTGCTGGATACGCTCGCACAACCGTTCCGAGACGGCCAGCGCCACTTTCTCGTTGGTGTCGGGCAAGATCACCATCATTTCTTCCCCGCCATAACGCACCGCAAAATCGGTGGGGCGCAAGGCCGCGCTCAAGACCTGGGCCGCGCTGCGCAAGGCGTTGTCGCCGGCAACGTGGCCGTGGGTATCGTTAAAACGCTTGAAATGGTCGAGGTCGATCATGATCAGCGACAACGGCGTTTGACTGGCGTGCGCGGTGGCAATCATGGTCGGCAGCAAATCGTTGAGCCAGGCCCGGTTGTACAGCGAGGTCAAGCCATCGACCATCGATAATTGGCGGTAAAACTCGCCCAGTTTCTGGCGCCGGCGCAACAAGGCGTTGGCGGCGCGGATACGGAAAGACAGCAGGCGCAGCAGGTTGCGCGCCAACACATTCGAACCATCGATCAGTTGCCAGACGGTTTCAGCTTTAATCACCAGCAAGTCGCTTTCTTGCAGGGCTGAAATCGCTGAAAGGTTGCTTTCTTCATCCAGCACCGATTGTTCGCCGACGCTTTCTCCCGGCAAGACCTTGCTGACGGTGCCGTCGTTCATGCCGGTATGGGTATCGGCCGCGACTGTCAGCACGCCGCGCAAGACGATATACACACAGGCTTGTTGGGTGTCGGTGATGGCTTGGCCTGCTTGCAGGCGGATGATAGCGCAGGGGGCCAGCAAGGCGGCGACATCGCTGCCATCGGAATCGCGGAACAATTGTAAATCGCCGATCTGATAGCTTGAAGCGCCAAAGGTACCGATGTGTTCCACAATAAGACTTTCAAAAATCCGGTGCTGCGCAGCAGAACGCCGGTGCCTTCATGATAACGCAAAGCATACTCAGCGGAAACATGCAGCAGCCCGCACATGCTAGTTTTTTTGAAACTTGCATGATAAATGCACATTGTTGCATTATCGATCAATTAAGCTTGCTTTTAAAATATCAAAAAGTGATGCAGAGGAACAACGGAGGGAAAGACGGGGTGATTGGTGCGGAGTTCGATTGACTGGCAGCCTGGTTCGGCCGCCAGCATCGCTAAAGAATTACTAAATAAAATTATTCGCTGACTTCATCGGCATCGGCGGTCACCGTATTCTTGACGCCGGCATGGCGTTTGCTGTCGTGCAAGCGGCCCAGTGCGCTATCGATGGCGCGTTTCAGTTTTTCAGCGGCGCCTGCGATAGCCTGATGCAAGGTGGCGTTGTGATCGCTGACCGCGATGGCTTGATAACCGGTGATACGTGCTTCCATCAGGCAGCGGTTATCGCCGTCTGCCGATTTTTGACTATTGTTGTCGCTCAGGTGGACTTCGACGCGGGTGATATTTTCGCGAAAACGGCTGACCGCCGATTCAACCACAGACTGCACATGTTCATTCAAGCCAGCGTTACGTTCGATGGTGCTGTCGGTATTGATATTGATTTGCATATGGTCACTCCCGGTTGTTCAAAATAAACCCTGCCAACTGGGGTGGTACAACATCCCGGCGACTGCCGGCGATGCCGAACCGATGTGCTTCCGGCGCGAATCTTCACGCGTCGGACCCGGTTGGTTCCAACGTTTTGCACACGATTCCATCTTACTCCATTTCCGATAGTTTGCCTGTACCGTTCGTTTCAGCTTCCGCTGCGATCGTTCGCCACAGCCGCTCCATTGAGTCCGGGCAGCGCATCGCGAAGCAGCGTCGCCGCGGCGCCATGAGCCTGCCCACCGCCCGAGTAATACAGGCCGCGTCAGGCCGGTTGCGGCAGCTTGTCGATCAGCTTGTCCAGCGTGATCGGATAGTCGCGCACCCGCACCCCGGTGGCGTTGTAGACTGCGTTGGCGATCGCCGCGGCGACGCCGCAGATGCCCAGCTCGCCGACGCCTTTGGCTTTCATCGGCGACGACATCGGATCGGTTTCGTCGAGAAAGATCACTTCCTGGTGCGGGATGTCGGCATGTACCGGCACCTCGTAAGCGGCCAGGTCGTGATTGACGAAAAAGCCGCGGCGCTGGTCGACCACCAGTTCCTCCATCAACGCGGCCCCGGCGCCCATCGTCATCGCGCCGATCACCTGGCTGCGCGCCGACTTGGGATTGAGGATGCGGCCGGCCGCGCATACGGCCAGCATGCGCCGGATGCGGGTCTCGCCGGTGGCGGCGTCGACACCGACTTCGACAAAGTGCGCGCCGAAGGTCGATTGCTGGAATTTCTTGTCGAGATCGCCGTATTCCATGCTGTCCTCGGCCGTGATGTCGCCGTCTTGCGCGGCCTGGCTCAGCGGCACCGTGCGGCCGCCGGCCTTGACGGCGCCATCGGCAAATTCCGCGGTGGCCGGATCGACGCCGACCTGGTGCGCGATCGCTTCGCGCAGCTTGACGCAGGCCGCGTACACGCCGGCGGTGGCGCTGTTGGCGCCCCACTGCCCACCGGAACCGGCCGACACCGGAAACGACGAGTCGCCCAGCTTGACCACCACCTTGTCCAGCGAAACGCCCATCATTTCGGCGGCGGTCTGGGCGATAATGGTATAGCTGCCAGTGCCGATGTCGGTCATGTCGGTCTCGACGGTGACGACGCCGCTCTTATCCAGCTTGACCCGGGCGGCGGACTTCATCACCAGGTTGTTGCGGAAGGCCGCGGCCACGCCCATGCCGACCAGCCAGCGGCCGTCGCGGGTGACGCCGGGCCTGGCGTTGCGGCTATGCCAGCCGAATTTCTCGGCGCCGCTGCGCAGGCATTCGACCAGGCGGCGCTGCGAGAATGCGCGCTCGCGTTTGGCTGGATCGTGCGTGATGTCGTTAATGATGCGCAAGGTGACCGGATCCATGCTGAGCTTTTCCGCCAGCTCGTCCATGGCGATTTCCAGCGCCATCAGGCCCGGCGCTTCGCCCGGCGCGCGCATGGCGTTTCCTTCCGGCAGATCCAGCACCGCCAGCCGCATCCTGGTCATGCGGTGGGCGCCGGCGTACAGCAGCCTGGTTTGCATGACTGCCGTTTCCGGCGCGCCGCCCGGCAAGTTGCCGGACCAGCTTTCGTGGCCGATGGCGCTGATCTTGCCTTCGCGGGTGGCGCCGATGCGGATGCGCTGGATGGTGGCGGGGCGGTGCGTCGTGTTGTTGAACATGAACGGACGCGGCAAGGCCACTTTCACCGGCCGCCGGGCCGCCCTGGCGCCCAGCGCCGCCAGCAGTATCTCGGCGCGCAGGAACAGCTTGCCGCCGAAACCGCCGCCGATGTAGGGCGAAATGAGGCGTACGTTTGCGCGCGCTATGCCGAGCGTTTTGGCCATGTCGTCCGCACCCCAGGCGATCATCTGGTTGGCGGTCCAGAGCGTGACCTTGTCGCCGTCCCACGAGGCGATCGACGCGTGCGGCTCCATCATCGCGTGCGCCTGGTCCGGCGTGGTATAGCTGGCGTCGATGCGCACCGGGGCGTCACGGTAGGCGCCGGCAAAATCGCCGACCTGGCTATCCTTGCCGTCCTTGCCGGCGGGTTCCCTGGCCGTGTCCCTGGCCCGGGCCAGGTCGTAAGCGCCTGGCGTGGCGTGGTAGCGGACTTGCACCAGCGCGGCGGCCGCGCGGGCCTGCTCGAATGTCCCGGCCACCACCACGGCGATGGCCTGGTGATAGTGTTCGATCTCCGGGCCGCCCAGCAGCTTCGCGGTGTTATGCTTGCCTTTGCCGAGCTTGCCGGCGTTTTCGGCCGTGACGATGGCGATCACGCCTGGCGCCTGGCGGGCGGCATCCAGCTTCATCGACGCGATCCTGCCCTTGGCGATGGACGCACCGACGACATAACCGTAAGCCGCGTTGGGCGCCGCCAGCTGCTGTTCGTAGGCGTACGGCGCGGTGCCGGTGGTCTTGCATGGCCCGTCGATGCGGTCGACGGGCTGGCCGACGATCTTCAACTGGTCGATGGGATTGGTGGTCGCAGGTCTGGTAAATTTCATGGCGTCACACTTTCTTCGCTTCTGCCAGCACCGCTTCGAGCGTGCGCTGGACCAGGACGATCTTGTATGCATTCTGATGCGTGGTCCTGGCGCCGGCCAGCAACTGTCCGGCCACGGCCTTGCCGCCGCGCGTCATGCTGGTTTCGGCCTCTGGAACGCGCCATGGCTTGTGGGCCACGCCGCCCAGCGCCACGCGCCCGCTGCCATCCGGCTGGATCACGGCGGCCACCGAGATCAGCGCGAAGGCGTAGGAGGAACGGTCGCGCACCTTGCGGTAGATGTGGGCGCCGCCCAGCGGCTTGGGCAATGTCACGGCGGTGATGAGTTCGCCCGGCTCCAGCGCGGTTTCGATATGCGGAGTGTCGCTGGGCAGGCGGTGCAGGTCGGCCATCGCGATGACGCGGCCCGAGCCGTCCGGTTTGACGGTTTCGACCGATGCGTCCAGCAGCCGCATGGCGACCGCCATATCGCTCGGATGCGTGGCGATGCAGGCGTTGCTGACGCCGACCACCGCGTGCTGGCGGCTGAAGCCTTCGAGCGCCGAGCAGCCGCTGCCGGGATGACGCTTGTTGCACGGCTGGTTGGTGTCGTAGAAATACGGGCAGCGCGTGCGCTGCAGCAGGTTGCCCGCCGTGGTGGCCTTGTTGCGCAGCTGCGCCGACGCACCGGACAGCAAGGCGCGCGACAGCACCGCATAATTACGCCGCACGTGCAGGTTGGCGGCCAGGTCGGTGTTGCGCACCAGGGCGCCGATGCGCAGGCCGCCATCGCCGGTGGCTTCGATCTTGTCGAGGCCGAGGCCGTTAATGTCGACCAGGTGGGCCGGCGCTTCTATTTCCAGCTTCATCAGGTCGAGCAGATTGGTGCCGCCGGCGATGAATTTTGCGCCGGGAGTCTGGCCGGCCGTGGCCGCCGCTTGCGCCGGGGATGCCGCGCGCTGGTAGCTGAAGGCTTTCATGCGGACCGCTCCGACACTTCGGCGATGGCGTCGACGATGTTCGAGTAGGCGCCGCAACGACAGATATTGCCGCTCATGCGTTCGCGGATCTCGCTGGCGTCCGGCAGCGGGTGAGCGTTGAGGTCGGCGCTGGCGTGACTCGGTATGCCCTGCCTGATTTCGTCGAGCGCCGCCACGGCCGAACAGATCTGTCCGGGGGTACAGTAGCCGCATTGATAAGCGTCATGCTTGATGAAGGCGGCCTGCATCGGGTGCAACCGGCCGGGTCTGCCCAGGCCTTCGATGGTGCCGATCGCGGCGCCTTCATGCATCACGGCCAGCGTGAGGCAGGAATTGATGCGGCGGCCGTCGACCATCACGGTGCAGGCGCCGCACTGGCCATGGTCGCAGCCTTTCTTGGTGCCATACAGGTGCAGGTGTTCGCGCAAGGCGTCGAGCAGGGTGGTGCGCGTGTCCAGGTCCAGCTGGTGCGTCGCGCCGTTCACCAGCAACGACACGGTTGACATCACGGGCGGCGCCGCGGTGGCGGCGTCCGGCGCACTGCCTGGTCCTGCGGCGATCGATGGCATGCTGCTGGCGGTTGCCGACAGCGCGCCTGCGATCAGCAGGTCGCGCCGCGAGATTTTGATTGCGCTGAGATCATCCATGAATTGGCGTCCTGGTGGCTAATGTAAAGACGGTATCTGATAGGCTGATTTTTATAGTAGCGCATTCAGGCGGAATCCCTGACACTTTTGCTTTTTTATTAATTCGCGGCAGGTGCCGGACAGGGCGATGGAAAGCAGCCATATCGTTTGTGGCCAATATCCCGGCGTTTGCCGTCCGTCTGACAGGCTCATTTCTTCAGGGATTGATTTTCCTGTATTCACTTGTTGATCCATCTTCATATGCGAATAAAAAAATTCCGCATGCTGTCTTACTTTCAATTGAACATTAATAATAAAAATTCCTGGATACAATTTCATAGTTATTAAATTTATAAAATTATCCAACTGCAATTCCGGGATATCGATGAAAGCGCATAAACGGCATGTTATCCAACCTGGTAGGGACAATATTTTCCGCACTGGCGGCATTCACCAGCGCCACGCGGCTGTATGCATTGACCATCGGCGATGGCGACGCTGACAGCTTGCTGGTCGAGGCGTTCGCCGCCGACGAGCAAGTACATGGAATCGGTGCACGCGACATCATCGCGCTGTCGACCAGTCCTCAGATCGCACTGGCGTCGCTGCTCGGCAAACCGGCCACGCTGCATATCAGCCTGGCCGACGGCACGCGCACCCAGTTTTCCGGCTGGATACGTGAAGCCGCGATGCTGGGCAATTACGGCGGACTGACGCGCTACCGGCTGAACTT
>NZ_HG322949.1:4537709-4542464 GCF_000723165.1 Janthinobacterium agaricidamnosum NBRC 102515 = DSM 9628 | reverse complement strand
TTGAAAAGCAGCTTGGCGGCCAGCGAATTGAATTTGGGTCACTTGATACACAGCGCCGACAATTACCGCGGCAGCCTGCGCGGCAGCGGCGCCGAATTGCGTACCGACGCGTATGGCGCAGTGCGTGCCGGCGCCGGTTTATTAGTGTCGAGTTATGCGGTTACGCATGGCGCGGCGCGATCCGGCCGGCGACAATGCCCCCGGCATCGCGCTGCTGAAACAGGCAGTGGTGCTGGCAGAGACCTTCGGCAAGGCCGCCAAAACCCATCAGACGGTGGCCTGCAGCGAGAATGTGGCGCCGTTAAAAGCGTTGCTGGCAAGCGTATCCGGCATGCATGACATGGACGGCAGCGAAGTCCCGCACGTCAAGGACCCGATCATCGCGCTGTCGGCCCAGGCGGGATTGGGTCTGGTGGCCGGGCAAAACATGCAGATGAGCAATGGCGAGACAGTGGCCCTGATGAGCGGGCTGGACAGCCAGTTCATCGGCGGCGGCCAATGGCGGGTGCACACCGGGCAGGCGATCGGTGTGCTGGGCGGCGCGGTCCAGGCCGGCGACGACAATGTGGGCCTGCAATTGATCGCGGCCAGGAACACGATTGAATTGCAGGCGCAAAGCGATGTGATGAAGATCCAGGCACGCGACGAAATCGATGTGATCAGCGCCAACGCCCACATCGACTGGGCGGCGGCGAAAAGCATCAGCCTGTCGACGGCAGGCGGGGCGAATATCACGATTGCAGGCGGCAATATCACGGTGCAATGTCCGGGCAAGATCATCATCCATGCTGGGAAGAAGGCGTTTACCGGGCCGACGCGTTTTGCGTATCCCTTGCCGAAAATGCCCCACTCGGTATGCAAGCGCTGCAAGCGCAGCGCCGCCGCTTCGGGATCACCATTTTCCATGGTTGAAGAATAAGCGAGCACGGACATGAACATTAATTCTTACCCGCCGGATTGGTATGTTTCTCTGGATCGGCAATTGCAGGCTTTGCAGCATGAATTTCCTGATGCACATATTTATGCCTTGGTGGATGGGGTCTTCGATGAAACCTGCTATCCCTTGCTCAAGCGCGCCGCGAATTTGCCATCGAATTTGCCCTATATAGCATTATTCGCACAAACGTCGGGCGCCGACGAAGAGACGCTGGGACTTTCTCCATTGCTGGTGCAGTTTGCCGATGCGGGGAGCGTGACATGGAAGCTGCTCTTGAAAAAGACCGATGGCCATCCCTCGCTCAGCTTGATTGTCACGCCTGAATCGCTGGCACAGTTGGCGGCCCGTTTGCTGCCATGGTGCATGGTTGACGCTGACGGTCATACCTTGCTCCTGTCATTTGCCGATACGCGTATTCTGCCGGAACTCTGCAAGATATTGACGGTGCAGCAACTCAGTCAGCTTTGCGGACCCGCATGCCATTGGCAATACGTCAGGCGCACAGGCGAATGGGATGTATTGGCCTTGCCGGTAGCGGCGCTGCCAGCCGCCGGCCAGGTATCGCTGGACGCACGGCAATGCGCGCGATTGATGACTGTTTCGGAAGCCGATGGCATCCTGTTTCAAGTACGGGCGAGCCGCCCCGATTTGCTGAGCGGCCACACGCCGGAACGCGCTCATGACTTGGTGCAATATTGGCTGGGCTGTGCCGACCATGCTCAGATTGCGGGCAATCCGGGTCGCCTGGATGTATGTCAGCTGGGGCTGAAGAACCCAGGCTTGCAAGGGCAGCCGCAGCTTGCGCAATGGCTGGCCGAGCCGTCCAGGGCACAAACAGTCGACGCTTTGCTGGAGCAATGGACGTCAGGAAAAGAGGTTCTGTCATGAATGCCCGTATCCGGCATGGCGCATTAACGCTGCTTCTGACGGCGATATTCTTCGCTGCACCCACTGCCGCGATAGGCGGCGGCATCCAGTCGCTCAATTACTCGCCGCGCGAGGTTGGCTATATCGCGGTGGAAAACCCCGGCAACACCAACAGCGGCGGCGGTGGCGATGCGCTCAATCCATATTCCGGGGGCGGCACGATTTGCTGCTTCGAGGTTCCTGAAAAATGGCATCCGGACTTGCAAGTCGTGGTGGCCTATCAGTTTTATCCTGATCCGACCATGCACAGGGAAACCGTTACTATTCCACCGTATCCGAAAGGCGAGGCCGGCGACATATGGCTGATTGTGTATGAGGACAGCAGTGTCGGCGCGGTGGTGTCGAAATATGGTCCGAGCTTGCCGGAATGGCCGGGGAAAGTGAAAGGCTATCCGGTGCCGTCGAAGGAGTATCGGATGGAACGCCGGAAAGAAAAGATAGAAAGGGAAAAGGAGTGGTTGCATGGTATGGAGACAGCCCTCCAAGGGGATACCAGTAATTTATCCGCGGTCGAACTGCAAAGACTAAAGTCAGCAATTGAGTCGACGAAAAAAATTATCCAATACTTGGAAGGGCGTAATCCATGACCGCTTTTTTAGCTGATGTTTATCCTCTTGTTAAAAATGATCCAGCAAATTTTTCTCATTTCTTTGACCAGGGACAAGAGGCTCCGATCCTCAGGGAATTTATTCTCAGCCGGGAATGCCCCATCCCCGGCTTCCCTCCCGCATGCATCGCCAACCTGTTTTTCGGCTTCTTTTTCGACGGCCCCAACAACAATCTGAAGCGGGATGTGCCGCTGCATGCGCACAGCAATGTGGCCCGTTTGTACCGTGCCTTTCCGGGCGGTAAGGACGCGCATGGCAGCGATGCGTGGCCGGAACTGGAAACGACCTATCACAAGAGCTTTTTCCGTACCTATGTGCCGGGTGTCGGCACCCGTTTCGATGAAGCGGGCGATAGCGGTGGCGATTGATAAGAATGAAGCAATGTATCTTGGAAAAGGAGTCTGTCATGTTGGTTTTTAATTGCCGCAGTGCCTTGATGCTGGTCCTGGCGGCTGCCTTGTCTGTTATCCCGGCTGCCGCGATGGCAGGCGGCATCCAGTCGCTCAATTACTCGTCGCGCGAGGTTGGCTATATCGCGGTGGAAAACCCCGGCAACACCAACAGCGGCGGCGGTGGCGATGCGCTCAATCCATATTCCGGGGGCGGCACGATTTGCTGCTTCGAGGTTCCGGAAAAATGGCATCCGGACTTGCAAGTCGTCGTGGCCTATCAGTTTTATCCTGATCCGACCATGCACAGGGAAACCGTTACTATTCCACCGTATCCGAAAGGCGAGGCCGGCGATATATGGCTGATTGTGTATGAGGACAGCAGTGTCGGCGCGGTGGTGTCGAAATATGGCCCGAGCTTGCCGGAATGGCCGGGGAAAATCAAAGGCTATCCGGTGCCGACGAAGGAGTATCGGATGGAGCGCCGCATGGAAAAATTGCAGAGAGAGAAAAATACGCTACTTACCATGGAACGAGGGCTACGTCGAGACGCGGCCACTTTATCAACTGAGCAGGTAGAGGGGATAAAGGGAATAATTGAATTCCAGAAAAAATTGATTGAGTACCTGGAGAAGAATAATCCATGACTGCATTTTTAACTGAGGCTTACCCTGCTGATAAAAGTGATCCATCAAATAAAGAGTATTTTTTTGATGTGGATAGTCAATTATCAACATTGCAGGAATTTATTCTTAGCCGGGAATGCCCCATCCCCGGCTTCCCTCCGTTATGCATCGCCAACCTGTTTTTCGGCTTCTTTTTCGACGGCACCAACAACAATCTGAAGCGGGATGCGCCGCTGCATGCGCACAGCAATGTGGCCCGTTTGTATCGTGCCTTTCCGGGCGGTAAGGACGCGCATGGCAGCGATGCGTGGCCGGAACTGGAAACGACCTATCACAAAAGCTTTTTCCGCACCTATGTGCCGGGTGTCGGTACCCGTTTCGATGAGGTCGGCGATAGCGGCGAAGGTTTCAGTCCCTTCACCAGCGACCGCGCGCGTGGCCTGGCGTTCGCTTACAAGGGGGAAAACCGCATCATCTGGGCCTTGGTCGAAGCGGTCAACAATCTGTACAGGTATTACACCGATACGCCGCTGGTGGACAATGCGAGGTTCACAAAAGAATTTAATAAACTGAAGCTGCCCAGCGGCGTGCGGCCGTCCAGTGGGTTGACTGCCGCCTTCACCGCCATCCTGGAAGAACTGCACGACAAGCTGAAGCCTTTCGTGCCGGCCGACATGCCTGGCAAAAGCCGCGATAAAGGCCAAGTGCAAGCGATATTCGTGTCGATGTTCGGTTTTTCGCGCGGTGCGGCGCAAGCGCGATCCTTTGCCAACTGGTTTATCTGGCTGTGCCAGCTCGACGCAAAACTCAGTAACCGCCAGGCCGTCAAGCAGCCCCGAACCTTGAGCCTGGGCACGATCGATATCACCTTCGATTTCCTGGGCCTGTTCGACACCGTCGCGTCGGTGGGACTGGCCGCATCCTCGCCTGTGCTGAGCGTCGTCGTCGACGGTCACGGAGCATGGTCGGATACGGAAGTGTCGTTGCGGATACCGACCAATCCGGGGCCGACCGCATGCCTGCACCTGGTGTCCGGACATGAAATAAGGCGTTCTTTTCCGCTCGATTCGGTGGCTTACCTGGGCAATACGCCGCCCAATTGCAAGGAGATTGTGTTTCCTGGCGTGCACTCCGATATCGGCGGCGGTTATTCTCCGCTGGACCAGGGCCGCGGCACCGATCCGCAAGGCGGCGACTTGATCTCGCGCATGACGCTGGCGATCATGTACCGCGCCGCCCGTCTGGCAGGGGTGCCGCTGAAACTGGAA